>CAIZHO010000533.1 GCA_903932805.1 uncultured Roseiflexaceae bacterium
CCGACCGGCATGCAAGGCCGTCGTGTAGTTCCGACCAATCAACCCCGTGCCGAGCATGGTAATGTTCATCGTTTGCTCCTGACGTGACTAGGCCAATCCCAAATCGCGCTTAACCTGTTGTACGCCGGCGACCATATTGACCAGCTTTTGTTTGGCAGCCCAGCGAGCGGTCTGGCTCAAGCCACAGTCCGGGGCAAATGCCAGGCGGTCCGCCGGTGCATAGCGCAAGCAGGCACGGACACGCCGTGCAATATCGTCTGGGGTTTCGATGTAGTAGCTTTTGACATCGACAATCCCGACAGCGACGTCGTAGTGTTCGGCAAGGGTAGCGATGGTTTCGAGCTCTGCAAATTCACGACTCGCCATTTCGAGATGCATTTCGTCGACAGTCATCGCATAGAACGCCGGGAACATCGGTGCGTACTGGCGTGGTCCGACCGCTCGGCCTTTGAAATTACCGAAGCACAGATGGGTCGACAAACGCGTTTTGCCGACGACCGGCGCTACCGTGCGATTAAAGATATCGACGAGTCGGTCGGTGTCTTCTTTGAAGGCGTAGCAGCTCATCGAGGGCTCGTCGACGGTCAGTTCGGCACACCCTGCAGCCACGAGCGCTTCGAGTTCGGCGCGTACCAACGGCAGGAGCGCCTCGGTCAACGCGTATCGGCTCGGATAATCAGCATTGGGCAGCAGTCGACCACTCAACGTGTACGGGCCAGGCACACCCGCCTTGAGGGTTGGTCCAGCAGGTGCCAGGGCTGCGAGTCGCTTGTATTCTTCGACCACGCCAAGCCCACGCGGTGCACGTAACTCTCCGGTTATCTGATGCTTGCCACGTTGGTCGTGGGCGGGCGGCCCATAGCGGCGCGCACCGGCGTCCTCGCGAGCGATACCTTCGATGTATCCATAGAACGACAAATTGAAGTCGAAGCGGGTCTGTTCGCCGTCAGTAATGACATCGAGTCCGGCAGCCAGCTGATCTTGGATGGCAATCATGGCTGCGTCACGCTGGAGCTCCGCAATATCGTCTCGTCCGAAGTCCGCAAGGTGTTCGGCTGCGTGTTCGAGCCATGCGGGGAAGGGATAACTACCGACGACCGTCGTACGCAGGGGATTCGTCTTCATCAGTTCTCCTTTGTCGGTTGCATCCCATAGAGTGGAGCGATGCGGGCACGGAATTCGTCGTAACTGGCGTCAAACAACGCAGCCGACGCAGCACTGCCAATCAGCGTACTACTGGTCAACACCAACGGTGGCTGACCACGTGCAGTCAGTTGCTCGGCAACGAGACATTTCACCATATTGACAATCGTGACATAGCCAATCGACGACCCAGGCCCGACGGGCTCGGCCAGCCCATCGACAGTGACCATCGCATCACCGAGGGGTGAACAATTATCGATGGTGACATCTGCAATGTCCGTCAAGCGCTTTCCGCTGCTGTGTTTGATGGGCGATCCTGCACAGTGAGCCGCAGAAACGACAGCGATGACCGGCATTCCGCGCGATTTTGCACCTAATGCTACATCGATCACCACGCCATTGACGCCGCTGTTCGAAAAGACCAACATGCAGTCATGGGCGCCGAAGGTGAAGTTACGCAGGATTATTTCGCCGAATCCTTCGAGCTTTTCGAGGTACATCGCCTGGCGTTGCCCGTTGTTCCCCACGACTTGTGTGTGGTTCGTCAACGAAAGCTCGATGATGGGATGAAATCCAGGGAAGCTCCCATGGCGCGGGTAGATTTCTTCGACAGGGATGCGCGAATGCCCCGTCCCGAACATATGCGCCAAACCACCTGCGGCAATGGCGTCGGTGCAAATCGCGGCAGCCTGACGGATAGCGGGGAGCTGCGTGGTGCGTATGTCACGCAACATGCGTTCGGCCGCACTCAAAAATCGTTCTGCGGGGTCCGGGGTGTGCATCGTGTATTCCTCTCGGTGGACTATGGTACAAGCTTCT
Organism: uncultured Roseiflexaceae bacterium; assembly: GCA_903932805.1. Classification (GTDB taxonomy): domain Bacteria; phylum Chloroflexota; class Chloroflexia; order Chloroflexales; family Roseiflexaceae; genus UBA965. The sequence goes on from CAIZHO010000533.1 coordinate 1,963, forward strand.
GTGTCTGTTTGGTTTTGGCACTGAGCGCGGCGGTCTCGACAATCTGTTGCCCAATGCGACAGGTCGCGACCGACAATGGGCCATGGATGGCAGCACCCGTTGTCAGATGGTGGATCAGATTTTGGATGGGGTCTTGCATCGGAGCTCGTATTTCGTCGACGGGCAACACGTACCCCTCTGGGACTGCCCGGGTCTGCACACGGATGGTTGATTCGTAGTCGTACGAGGCAATCGTCCCATCGGTGCCAACAATCACGAAACCACATTTGGGTTGTGGTTGATGGGTCCATGGATCGGTAAATGCACCCCACCGCGTCTCGTACTTAGAGAGGCCCTTGGCATACCGCGCCACGGTAATGCTGTGCTCGTCGACTTCGAGCCCGAACGGTTCGTCGACCACTGCCGTTACTTCGATGGGTTTGTCACCGTTGTGATACCACGTACCCAACGTCACACCATACCCGAGGTAATCGAGCATCGAACCGCCGCCTGCGGCTTTCTTGTACCACCAGGCTTCGTTTTTGCGACGGGCGACTTCTTCAGCCGATACTTCGATTTTGTCGGCAACATGGTGCAATGGTCCACGATTCCCGTCGTAGTAGTGCACTTCCATCACCGTACCGATCACCCCTTCGTCGATGAGGCGTTTGGCCGTCAGGTGCGGTGGGTACCAGGCGAGTGGCCAATTGACAATCATTGTTTTGCCGGTTTTTTGCATCGCGGCAATCATGATGTCGGCCTCGGCTAGGGTTGCAGCAAAGGGCTTTTCGACGAGGATGTGCACACCATACGGGGCGACTTTTTCGACCCACTCGCCGTGTGTGGCAGTGGCAGCGCACAGAATGACGATATCGGGCTTGATGGTGTCGAGGCATCGACGGTAGTCGGTAAACACGCGGTCAGCAGGAATCGAAAAATTCGCAATTGCGGCCTGCATACGCGCTGGATCTTCGTCACAAATTGCGCTGATTTCTGCATTCGGATGTTCAGAAACTTTGCGTAACAAATCACCCATGTGCATATGGTCGAAGTTGATCCCGACAATTTTCCACGTTTTCATACAAACTCCTCTTGCGTGTTATGACAAACTCCGAATCGAACCCGGCGTGACCCGCGCGCCACTCCGGCTACTAGCAATCGCCGCAAAACAAAGCTCCAAGCTGCGCATGGTGTCTGCTGCACTATGCGACGGCGCACGACCTTGTTCGATGGCGCACAATAACTCACCCATCGTGCCATGAAATCCATCGGGGAACCACGCTCCCTGCAGGGTTGGGGTGCTGACCCCTGCTGCGGTCGTCAGCGTCACCGACTGCTCGGTTATGCTCGGCCCGATACTTTGGAGGGTGCCTGTGCTCCCGACGATGACGGTCCGATCGCTCCCCCCGAACCGTGTATCAGCGTTGAACGAAAGGGTCGCAACAGCGTTGGGGTATTCGACAATGACGTGCCCGAGCAATGGCGGTCGCGCGGTCTGTTGCCCACTCGTGACGACGCGGGCCGATACTCCGATGGCTTGCTGCCCCGGCAAATAACAGGTCAGCATGTCAAACCAGTGGATAGCGAAATCGTAGAGCAGCAGATCATCAATGGCGTCAAATGGTGTACCAACCACCCAATTGTGATCCCACTGCACGGTCATGTCGACACTACTGACCGTACCAATTATGCCTGCCGCGATTGCCGCGCGCATGTAGGCCACATGCGGTGCCCAACGACCGTTTTGGTTGACCGCCAATTGCACGCCTGCTTCTGCCGCCAGCGCAATCAGACGCTCTCCGTCGGCCAAGTCTAGGACGAAGGGTTTTTGGCTGAGCACGTGTTTGCCTGCGCGCAGGGCTGCTTCGATTAACCAGACGCGTTCGGCAGGATGCGTAGCGATGTCGACCACTGCAATCGTCGGATCGCGCAACACGGTGTGGACGTCTGCGGTGACCTGTGCCGCGGGGTAAAACGCATCGCGACGTGCAGCAGCACGGGTGATATCGACATCACACAGGGTCACCACGTCGTACCCGGCAGCGCGGTATGCGGTTAGATGGTGCTGCGTGATTCCTCCGCAGCCGATGAGCGCGATACGCGGTCGATAGGTGACGGGGTCGCGTGGTCGGTAGACGAGTTCTCTCATTGGACCTCCCATTGCTGTAGCCGCCGAAACGCCCATTGCGCAGCGCCGAGCATTCCCGCATCGGCACCCAGCACTGCCGGTACGATAGCAATACGATCAACCGGAGTCGCACGACACCGTTCATGCACTACCTGACGCACGGCCGTCAGGAGCGGTGCACCCAGATTACTCACGCTGCCACCCAGTACCACCACCTGTGGGCTGAACATCGTGACGACATTGGCGACACCCGCACCGATTGCGGCATAGACGTCATCGAGGAGTCGCACCAACGCTCCATCACCGGCGTTAGCAGCCTGTGCCACCAATGCGGGCGTAAATACCTCGCCATTGGCGAGCGCCTGTGCCAAGTGTGGCGTGTTACCCTCTTTGAGCATTTGCGTTGCCCGCGCGACGATCGCCGGGCCGCTTGCCAATGCTTCGAGGCAACCGATGTTCCCGCAGCCACAGCGTGGGCCGTTGAGTGCCAATGTCTGGTGGCCGAACTCACCTGCAGTGCCATCGATCCCCAAGTAGAGGTCCCGCCCAATCACCACACCACCACCGATGCCGGTCCCAAGGGTGAATCCAACGATATTGTCGGCACCACGACCGGCACCATGGAGCGCCTCGGCCAACACAAACGCGCGCGCATCATTGATGAGCCAAACCGCGCATCCCAATGAATCCGAAAGCGTCTGCGCCACAGGCACGTTCGGCCAGGTACCGTGCAGATTGGGCAAAAAAAGCGTGCGCCCGGTCGTGTCATCGAACACGCCGGGCACACCAATCCCAATCCCCGACAGTCCAGCGGGAGTTATCCCGGCTGCCGCACAGACGTCGCGACAATCCGCGATCATCCGTTGCAATACCGCCGGCGCCCCTTCGTGCGAACGTGTCTCGGTCACGTGCCGTGCCACGATCGTCGACGTTCCGGGGAGGACGACTGCATATGCAATTTTGGTGCCGCCCAAATCGATACCGAGCATCATAGGGCTGTACTCCGCATCTTTGCGTCGTCTGCGCGATACCTACGCCAACGGGATCCAGACGGTCATCGCGCCGGCTGCACGATTTGCCCACAGATGGTACGGAACCAATGTCAATCGAACTGGCTGACCTGCGTCGTGCCGCCACGGTGCATACAACGCATCCTCCGGGGTGCTCGTGCTATAGCCCTTTGCATGCAACAGGGTATGTGCACCCAACGCCACTGGTCCGGTTGCTTCGGCCCACTGCGTGCGGGGATCGATGCGGAGCGATGCGACCGGCATGCTCTGATCGACCTGTTCGATGCAGTACAACAGCGGGCCACGGGCAACGGCCACACGGCCATTGTTGTTGATGACGGATGGGTGTGCCATGATGAGTCGTGGTTGCATCGGGAACACCAATACGACTTCATCACCCACTTGCCAGGCCCGGCGCAGTGCGACATACGTGTTTGGTTCGGCGTTTTGGCGCACACCGCCAACCGTCACGGTGGCACCACTCGCCCAACTCGGCACACGGGCACGCAACGTCCATTGCCCACCGCGGGTCACCGTGATGCGCACCGTGTTGTCCCAGGGGTATTCGGTGGTGACAGATACCGCTGCATCGAGCCCGCTCCCTGCAGCGTCGATGTCGCCCTGCATATAGGTGTGGATCCACAACGATTGGCTATCGACGCTGGCGACGTAGCTCCCTAATTGTGCGAGCAAGCGGGCGACATTCGGCGGGCAGCATGCACAACCAAACCATGCCGAGCGCCGGTGTGTGCCATCGTTTTCGAGCGGATTCTGATAAAAGTACTCGTTCCCACTGACCGATAAGCCCGGCATGACGCCGTTGTAGAGGGTCCATTCCATCAAATCGGCATATTTGGCATCGCCGGTGCCTTGCAACAAGCGCCAGTTCCACATAACCGATGCAATCGCGGCACACGTCTCGGTATAGGCAGTGGGATTGGGCAACTCATAATCGTCACCGATTGCCTCACCGTGCCAGCGCGAACCGACACCACCGCTGACGTACATGCGCTTTTGGGTCAGGTTCTGCCATTGTGCGTCGATGGCCGCTTTGAGGGCTGGTTCACCTGTTTCGAGCCAGAGGTCTGTCGCGCCGGCCGCCAAATAGAGCATGCGCACCGCATGCCCGACCACATCATGCAAGTCACGATAGGGTTTGTGATCTTGATAATAGAGGTTATCGAACTTCTGATTGCCCAGTTGATTGGCACCCCGGACAGACACCATAAAGTCAGCCAACGTCAAATATCGTTGCTCTTTGGTCACCCGATACAACTCGACGAGCGCAAGCTCGACTTCGGGGTGGCCATCGGTGATGGGGCGTTTGCCGTCACTCGCGGGGCCGAACGTCGCGTCGATATGATCGGCCATTTTGCACGCGGCATCGAGTGCCGTGCGTGCGCCGCTGGTACGGTAGATGGCAATTGCTGCTTGAAAAAAATGACCTGCACAGTACATTTCGTGCAAATCGAAGTTGGTCCAGCGGTCGTCGCTGCGTTCTTTGGTGAAATAACTATTGAGGTAGCCATCCGTACGCTGGGCAGCAACGATATCGGCGACGACTTTATCGCGGATGATACTCAGGCCAGGCGAATCACTGATTGCATCGTTCCAGCCGACGGCCTCGAGCCATTTGTAGACGTCAGAATCATTGAAAAACAACCCGACGAAGTCGCCCGCTTCGGTCCCTGCTGCACGACGGAAATTGGCTATGCGCTCGGTTTCTTCACAATGGGCATACTGTGACGGTAATGTGACCTGTGTGTTGGTGGCAATGCGTGGTGCCCAGAAACGATCACGGATGGTAACGCCTTGTAGCGGCAAGGGACGGAGCAGGGCATGTGGGCTTGCACTCGTATCCACCACAAATGATTGACGCGTCATTGCGTACCTCCCAAGCAGAATCATGCCCCTATCATAACACCGTTGTATCGTCTGCGGTGTGCATGGTTGTCGCACCTCTATGCCCAGAAACACAGTGCATGATGTGTACCCCGGCGCGCTCTGGCGACACCCACTCGTAGTGATATGGCGCATCCCAATCAGGTGCAAACCCGGTATAGCAACTAATCGCGAAGCTCGCCGCCGCGCGCACCCAATCGACCAGCGCACGTGGGTCATGGCGGTCATCGCATTGGATGACCAGTCGGACTTCTGCTTCGTTGACCTTGCATGCCAACGCCACACAACCAACCCGCCAAATACTCAACCGGAGTGCCTCTGCGGCGACGTGTGCGTAGTCTGCGCCACGCGGCAGAATGCCCATCCCGTCCATCCACTGCACCGACAATACACGACGTTGCATACCATCCTCCGCTTGCATCTGCTGTCTACAAGACATACCGTTGCAAGCGGTCGAAAAGGTACGCAGCGCCTATTGAAATCCGCCGGAGGCATCGGCCACACCGCGTTCGCGGGCGATTTTCTGTTCGTATCCGCTCGCTTTGTAGGCGGCAATGGGGTCTTCGGCAATGCCTTGTTCGCGCCGTACCTGGGCCAACAATGGCCGCACATCGGTGCGATATGCGTCACTCAACAACCGATGCGCACCGAGCACATCACCACGACGCTGTGCGTCGGCCAGTGCGGCCCGCGGCACGAGCAGTGATTTTGCATATGCTTCTTGGCAGTTCATGACCGAATAAATCACCGCCGCCAGCTTGCCCTCGATGTTGTGGCACTGGTCGAGCATGTATGCGACATTTTGGGCGCAGCGTCGTGCGGGTTCGTCGCTCCCCAATGCGGCACCGGTCAATTCGTTGTAAATCAAGAACAATTCGTAGGGGTTACTGCTGCCGACAATCAAATCGTCATCTGCATACTTGCGATTGTTGAAGTGGAACCCACCGAGGCGGTTTTCGTCCAACAAAAACGCTACGATTTGCTCGATGTTGACGCCCTGCGCGTGATGTCCCAGATCCACCAACACCTCTGCTTGTGGTCCGAGTTTGAGCGCCCATGCATAGGCAGTGCCCCAGTCGGGGATATCCGTACTGTAGAACGCAGGTTCAAAGAATTTGTACTCTATCAGCATGCGCCCGTTTGCGGGGAGCTCTTTGTAGACTTGCTTGAGGCCGTCTTCGAAGCGACGCTTGCGGCCACGCAAGGTATCTTGGCCTGCATAGTTTGTGCCATCTGCGAACCAAAGGCTCAATGCATTACTTTTGAGTTTGCCCATAATTTCGCAACATTCGAGCATGTGGTCGAGCGCTTCTTCTTGGACATTGGGGTCTGGATTGCCCAACGAACCGAGGCGATACTGATCGTCTTGGAAGACGTTGGGGTTGACTGCACCGATAGTGATGCCCTTTGATTCGGCATATTGGCACATCCCAGCGTAGTCACCGTCTTCGGGTTTGTCCCAGGGGATGTGCACTGCCACCGATGGGGCAATACCCGTCATTGCGTGCACCATTGCCGCGTCGTCGAGCTTCTCACGGGTGGTACGGGCTGCACCAGGCCATGCAAATGCCTTAAAGCGCGTGCCACTGTTGGCATACCCCCAGCTCGGCGTTTCGATATGTTGTGCTTTCAGGGCCGTTTTGATGGTTTGGACGTCGAGGCCATTGGCCGTGATGTCTTCACAGAGTGCTGCATAGCCACGAATCTCGGTCATACTTGCCTCCTGATGGTAGGCGCGGTCGTTTAGCGCCGTTGCGTTCCGTACTCACTCACCGACACGACACTGCCCCGTAGCGCTGTCAAATCGAGTTGCCGCATGGTTTCGTCAGATAACACATAACAATGATTGGTGTAGCGTGCTGGTGGTGCTGCCCGGCGCTGCAAAATTGCGCAGGCAAGCTCGATAACCCGCTCACCATAGCGCTCGGGGAAGCTCGCCACCGCCCCTATCATGCGGCTGCCAGGGCGCCGCATTTCACGCAGAGCATCATTATCGGCCCCTTGCCCTGCGGTCACGCAGCGGGACAACGTACCATCTTCAGCGAAGGCCGACAACGCACCGAGCACGGCTTCATCATTGATGCCCAATATCACGACCCGATCGTTGCGCCGGATTTTTTTGATGGCGGTGCGGGTTGCCGCACACGAATCAACACTGGTGTTGCGACTGTCGAGTCGCACAACGCGCGTATCGGGGACCGCCACCTGCTCACGCAGGCCATCGAGCTGCCCCTGCATCCGAGCAGCGGGTACCGGACCAGATATGGGCAACTCGAGCATAAAGATAGCATCCACGACTCCGTGCCACTGGCGGCGCACATACTGCCCCAGCAACCGCCCGGTCATTAATCCTGCCCGGTAGTTATCAAACCCAAAAAATGTCGCACCGGGGATGGGGATGTCGATCGCAATGACCGGAACATTGACTTGGCGAAGAGCCTCGACAATCATGTTGTTTGCCCGTGCATCGGTATTGAAAATCACTGCGAGATCAACCTGTGCCGTAATGAATGCGTCGACATTGGC
>CAIZHO010000534.1 GCA_903932805.1 uncultured Roseiflexaceae bacterium
GGCGTAATTCAACGCATCAGGGCCATCCCAGACGGCCCCGCGTGAGCCGGCGATATTGACGCAGCAACGTGCCCCGATGGCATCGGCCAGAGCCAGGCGCTCTTGGCACAGGGTCAACGCGGCGCGCCGTTGGGTGTCGTCGCTGGCGATGGGGTTGGACCAGGCGCCGACCTCGGCGATGACGATGTCGGCCTGTGCAGCAGCAGCGGCATATGCTGCGATGGTTGCACTGCTGGCTTTTTCGTCGATGGGGCAATACGCTGCCCGATAGCCCCACTGCTGCACCGCTGCAACCCAGGCTGCGGGATCCTGCCACGGGCCATTGATTGGTCCACCGAGTCGCATGGTTGTGCCTTTCGCTATACCCAGTATTGGTATGGGAATGTGGTTCCATTGTATGACATACCTTCGCCGCCTCGGTACTTCGCCGCCCGGGGGCGTGCTCCCGGGGGTCAACTCGCTGTCGCCTCGGTATGTCGCCGCCCGTGGGAATGCTCCCGGGTCTTAACTTGCAGTCGACTGGTATGTCGCCGCCATGGTGGCGACATACGAAGGTGGCGACATACGAAGGCGGCGACATACTATAATGCTTCCCATGAAACGATTTTTCTCGACATACGCAACCACCATCTTCCTCCTCGTGCTCTGCTGCGTGGGCTTTGTCCTGCGTTGGCCGGCGGTGTGGTTCGGATTGCCGTATACGCCGCATCCCGACGAGCCGTATGTGATCAACATGGTTTTGCGGATGCTGGCGAGTGGCTCGCTCTTCCCTGATTCGTTCGACCGGCCGCATCTGTCGGTCTACCCAGTCTGGGTGGCGGTGTGGGCGCAGGCGTTACGCGATCCCATCCCGGCGGACCTACTGCTGCGTTCGACCGATCGTATCACGCAGGTCGCGATGCCCTTTGTGGTCGGTCGCATGACCAGCATTTTGATGGCGTTGGTGGCTATTCCGTTGGTTGCATACCATGTGCGTCAAAAAAACCTCGGTCGCTGGGCCTGGTTCGCCGCCGCCTGGGTCTGCGTATTGCCGTTCCACGTCGCCCAGAGCGCATATATCGGCCCTGACGGGCTCGTCGCGGTTGTGACCCTGGCCACGTTGATCCTCAGTTGGCACTTCAGCAAACAGCCATCGATGTACCTCTGGTGGGCAGTAGCCGTGACCGTCGGGTTGGCCATCGGCACCAAATACAACCTGGCAGCCATCATCATCGTGCCGGCTGCCACCCAGTGGGAGCTCTTGCGTACCCGCCAATGGCGGGCACTCATGACTGCTCTGGCGGTGTTGCTGGCAGGAACGATTGTCGGGTTCTTTGTGACCACCCCGGGTCTGCTGGTCAATGCCCAGCAGTTTGTGGCCGATATGAACTCGCAGGTGTCGCACTACAGTCGCCTCGATCCCGGCAATGCGGCCTGGGACTGGCAGCTGTATGTGGCGTTCTTCGGCAACGAAGGCTGGCCTTTCGTAGCGACGCCGCTGACCCTGTTGGGTCTGGCGCTCATTGTCCGGCGCGGCACGCCACTCGAGCGCGCGTTTGTCGTTTTTCTGCTCGTCGAGCTGGTCTTTTTCTTGTCGCGCGAACGGCACTACATGCGCAACATCATGCCGTTGGTCATCTATGCGCCCATCGCGATGGCGGTCGCCGCTGCATGGCTGACGCACCGCTATCGGTCATTCAAACCTTTCCCGGCCGTATTGGTCGCACTGCTGCTGATCCCCATCGCAATCCAATCGGTAGCGGCACA
>CAIZHO010000535.1 GCA_903932805.1 uncultured Roseiflexaceae bacterium
GGCAGATCAGCGGGATCTCGATTGGTGCGTTTGTGTGGACCTACCAGGTCAACACCCTGGGTGGCAAAGCGTTCGAAGACATCAGCACCGCACCACAAGCAATCCTGCAGCAGGGATACTCGACCACCATGCTGGTCGCGGCAGCAGTCTGCTTCTGCGGTCTTTTGCCGCTGTTGTATCACCTCAAAGCACGTCCGCCGGTGGCACCGGCACCGACCGCTTAGTTCGTTCATTCTTTTTTCTGTAGCAAAGAAACACACGCAATGACCACGGATTACTCGCGCAAATGGTGGGCCTTGGCTGCAATCGGCAGCGGCACCTTCATGTCGACCATCGATGGATCGATTGTCAACATCGCCCTCAACACCATCCAAAACACCTACAACGCCTCGCTCGGCGACGTCGAATGGGTCGTCCTCGCCTATTTGTTAGGCATCGTCTGTCTGCTCCCCAGCATGGGTCGTTTGGGCGACATGATCGGCCGGCGCCGCGTCTACATGGGTGGGTTCATCCTGTTTACGGCCGCCTCGGCGTTGTGTGGATTCGCATGGAACCTGCCCGCGCTGATTGGGTTCCGCGTCCTCCAGGCCATCGGCGCTGCGATGGTACAGGCGATGGGCATCGCGCTCCTTGTACAGGCCTTCCCTGCGACCGAACGTGGTCGCGCCCTGGGCTACAACGGCACCATCATCGCCACCGGTGTGGCAGCCGGCCCGGTCCTCGGCGGCCTCATCATTGCAACACTGGGCTGGCGGTCGATATTTTATGTCAATATTCCGTTCGGAATCCTGGCACTCATCCTGTCGTACTATGTCCTGGCCGACGATTCCAAACGCACCCAGCAGCGCTTCGACTACATCGGCGCGGCACTCCTGGGCGGCGCGTTGGTGTCGATTCTCTACTCGTTGACCGAGGGCCAGCACACCGGCTTTGGGACGCCGCTGACCATGGGCATGTTCTTCGGCGGATTTGTCGTGCTGGCGCTGTTCATCTGGTGGGAGCGCCGCATCGATTACCCGATGCTCAACCTGCAGTTCTTCAGCAACCACATTTTCAGCTTGGGGTTGGTGGCAGCGAGCTTGCAAGCCTTGACGTTGCAGTTCAACTTCGTGTTGTTGCCCTTGTTCATGCAGAAAGTGCTGAACTTCGACACCGGCAAAACCGGCCTGTTGATGGTGGTATCGCCGATTGCGATTTCGATTTTCTCGATGGTCAGCGGTCGCTTGTCGGATCGATTTGGGCCGCGCTGGGTCGCCACTGCGGGCATCTTCTTCCTCGGGTTGGGGCTGTACCGCGTCAGTGGGTTGACGGCCGAGTCGGATGTGTGGGACATCGTCCTCCGCGTCTTTTTCATCGGCACGGGGTTCGGGTTGTTCAACTCGGCCAATACGAGTAGCGTCATGGGCAATGTGCCGCGCGAACACGGCGGCATCGCCAACGGGGTGCTGTCGGTGGTCCGCAGCACGGGTCAAATTGCCGGCGTGACGCTCGGAGCGTTCATCTGGTCGACGCAGATTTTTGCACAGACCGGTCAGGCGTATATCGACTTTGGTGAAGCGCCGCAGGCGGCGTTGGTCGGCGGGTTCCAGACGACGATGTTCATCGCTGCCTGTTTATGCTGGCTCGCACTCATCCCCACGCTGATACGGCGCGACACCACGCCGGCCTAAGCGCATCCTGACGCGCCAGACGACTATGGTATGATGAGGGAGGAGCGCACGCTCCTCCCGTTTTCTATGCCAGACACGCCGTCTGTGGAGATACTCGGTTATGACGACACCACGCCGCGATTTGCTCGCCTACACCCTGCCCGAGCTGGTCGACCTGCTTGCCATGTATACGCAACCTGCCTTTCGCGCCAAACAGATCTATCGCCAGCTGTATGTCAATCTGGTCGACGACATCCAGCAGATGACCGATTTGCCGCTGGCCTTGCGGAGCGAACTCGCACTCCACCACAGCATTGGCTCGCTGACGTATGTACGCACCGTCAGTGCCGATAATCAGATGACCCACAAAGCGCTTTTTCAATTGCCCACCGGCGAACAAATCGAGAGCGTCCTGATGCTCTACCCCGACCGTGCCACGGTCTGTGTATCGACCCAAGCGGGCTGTGCGATGGGGTGTACCTTTTGTGCGACCGGCAGATTGGGGTTGTTGCGCAACCTCGAGAGCCATCACATCGTTGAACAAGTAGTGTGGGCACGGCGTACGTTGCGGTCGCTCCAACCGAGCACCACACACACCGCACCGACACAGGCCGACGCCAGTGGCGACGACTGGTGGGGCAATGACGGCGGGCATCCGGATGCACTGCCGCAACACCTGGGGAACGTGGTGTTCATGGGCATGGGTGAGCCCTTTGCCAACTATGATCGCTGGTGGAAGGCCGTCGAATGCCTGCACGATCCCAACGGCATCAACATTGGCGCCCGCGGGTTGACAGTGTCGACCGTCGGATTGGTCCCCGGCATCAAAAAGCTGGCCGACGCGCCGTACCCGATCAACCTGGCTATCTCGCTCCATGCACCCAACGACGCCCTGCGTTCGAGCATGATGCCGGTCAATGATCGCTGGAACGTCGATGAACTGCTCGCTACCACGCGGGCATACATCACCAAGACCAACCGTCGCGTGTCTTTTGAGTACGTGCTGTTGCAGGGGCAAAACGACACCCCGGAACTCGCCGCAGAGCTGGCCGACAAACTCCAGGGCATGCTCTGCCACGTGAACCTCATCCCGTGGAATCCCGTCCCGGGGATGCCGCTCGGTCGCTCGGAGCGACAGCGGGTGGTGGCCTTCCAACGGGTCCTCCAAGACGCGCATGTGGCCTGTACGGTCCGCGTCGAACGCGGGATGTCGATCGCCGCAGCCTGCGGACAACTCGCCGGGTCGGTGATTACTGGCCCTTAAGGATTACCTATGTATCTGCCTCTGTTGCTTTTGGTACGACGCATTATCGGCGCTATCTGTGTCGTCATCGGCATCATCGGCTTACTGATGCCCATCTTGCCCGGCTGGCCGTTCCTCATCCCGGGGATAGCGCTGCTCGGGCCGCGCGACCCGATATTGCGCACACTGCACTTCTGGATAATCCGCCTGCTCAAGTTCGCCAAATCGCGCAAGACGCCGTGGATTGCCCAGACCGGTGAGAAACTCTATGTGCTCTACAAACAGACACGTAACACGGTGACCCCGCTGATTCTCAAGATGGAAGCGACACTGGAGCGCTGGACGGGCTACACCACACCCCCCAAAGGCTCATAAGCGGTCCGCCAGACAGACGTGCTATTATGCAAGCAGAACGTTCTGTCGTGGAGTCGCTATGAGCACCAAACCCCAAAATGTCAAAGGCATGCGTGATCTCTTGCCGCCGGCGATGATGTTGCGCCAGCATATCATCAAGACCCTCAGCACCGTCTTCGAACGCTATGGCTTCGAACCGCTGCAGACGCCGGTGCTCGAACACGCCGAGACGCTCGAAGGCAAATTGGGCGACGAAGAACGCCTCATCTACCGCTTCGAAGACCATGGCGGCCGCAAGCTGGCCATGCGGTACGACCAGACCGTGCCGTTGGCCCGCGTGGTCGCACAATATCAATCACAACTCCAGCTGCCCTGGCGGCGCTACGCCATCGGCGCATCGTACCGCGGCGAACGCACCCAGCGCGGCCGCTATCGCGAGTTCTACCAGGCCGACATCGACATCATCGGCTCGGCATCGCCGGTCGCCGATGCCGAGATTATTGCCGTCCTCACCGATGCGCTGACCGCCCTGGGCTTCGACAACTTCGTCACCCTGCTGAGCCACCGCCAGATCCTGGGCGGTATTGCCCGCGTGTCGGGCCTCGATGAAGCAGCCGCCGGGTCGGTCTATCGGGCAATCGACAAACTCGACAAAATCGGCGTCGACGGTGTGCGCACCGAGCTGACCAACAGTGGCGTCTCGGCAGCGGCCTGCGACCGGATTCTGCACCTCGTGTCATTGACTGGTGAGTCCAACGATGTCCTTGACGCCCTCGCCAGCGCATTGGCCGGCGACGAGCGGGCCCAGGCCGCCATCGTCAACCTGCGGGGCATCATCGCCGCCGCCGAGGCCATGGGCGTGCCCAGCAACCGCTACACGGTGGCACCACGGCTGGCCCGCGGCTTGTCGTACTACACCGGGATGGTCTGCGAGGCCGTGGTCGAGTCACCCCCGATGGGGTCGTTGCTCGGCGGCGGGCGCTACGACGACCTGATCGGTCTGTTCGCCGACAAATCACTGCCCACCGTGGGTATCGCCTTTGGGCTCGACCGCCTGCACGACGTGATGGAAGAACTGGGCATGGGGCCACGGGGCGCTATGGCAGAAGTTTTTGTGACCATGTTCAGCAGTGATCTGAGCGCAGCGAACCTGGCCCATGCCCACACGTTGCGGGCGGCCGGGTTCAAGGTCGAGGTGGCCCTCGACGCAAACGAGCGCCTCGGCAAGCAACTGCAAACGGCCGACCGCCGTGGGATCCCGTATGCACTCGTGCAAGGACCCGACGAGCTCGCCGCCGGTGAAGTCGTGGTGCGGGACCTCAAAGACGGCACCCAGCATCGCTACGCGGTGTCTGCACTGGTCGCCGGTCTGCAGAGCCTGCTGAGTGCACGCCAGCACACCACCCAGGAGTAATCGCGATGAGCATACCCCTGCGCGACCAGAGCGTCCACGCGTTCCTCGATCAACTCGCCTCGGCCAGCCCGACCCCGGGTGGCGGCAGTGTTGCGGCACTGACCGGCGCATTGGCCGCGGGGCTCATCAGCATGGTCTGTCACCTGACCGTGGGGCGGCCGCGCTATGCCGCCTTCGAGGCCGAGGCCCAAGCCATCCTGGCCCAAACCGAGGCAATCCGGGCGCGACTCACCGACCTCATCCAGATCGACGTGGCAGCCTATAGCACCGTAGCAGCCGCCTACAAACTCCCCAAAGAGGACTCGACCCGCACCGCAGCCATCGCGGCCGCCATGGTGGTGGCTACCGATGTGCCCCTGCAGATTGCCGAGCAAGCAGCAGCCCTCCTTCCACTCGCCCTCCCCGTGGCCCAACACGGTAACCGCACAGCGGTCGGTGATGTGGTAGCCGGCGCACAGTTGGCCGTGGCCTGCGTGCATGCAGCATTGATCAATGTCGATGCGAACGTCGGGTTGCTGGCAGATCATCCCGGTCGTGATGCATTTGTGGCACGCCAAGCGGCAGCCCGCGCCGGGATCGAAGCACAGCGCGATGCGATCGTTGCGGTTGCGATGGGGCGCCTATAGACCCACGGCAACAAACCATAGCCCCACGGCATGCCGTGGGGCTATGGTCATGAATAAAACTTCTCGCGCAAGGTGTTGATTTCGTTTTTGAGGCGCGTGTCGGTGATGAGCTCTTCGGTGATTTTCTCGCAGCCATGCATAATCGTGGTGTGGTCACGCCCACCAAGCAACACGCCGATGTCGACCAGGCTGGCATCGGTTTCTTCACGCAACAAATACATCGCAATCTGACGCGGCATCACAATGTTGCGGCTCCGACCGCGGCCCTGCAGCGTCTTGAGGTCGATGCCGTAGAATTCGCACACCGTGCGCACAATAGCATCTGCGGTGACCCGCTTTTTGGAGCGCGTATCGAGCAGATCACTCAACGCCGTTTGGGCGCCCTCGACTGTGATAGCCGTTCCGTTCATCTTTGCAAAGGCCACCACGCGGTTGAGGCTGCCTTCGAGCTCGCGAATGTTGCTCTGGATGCGTTGCGCCAAAAACTCGATGACCGAAGCCGGCACATCGACCGTCATCTGCTCGGCCTTGGTGCGCAAGATGGCAATGCGCGTCTCGTAATCGGGTAATTGCACGTCGACAATCAGCCCCCATTCAAACCGTGAGCGCAGGCGTTCTTCGAGGGTCAGAATTGCTTTGGGAGGACGATCCGACGTCATTACCACCTGCTTACCTGCGGTATGCAGGGTATTGAAGGTATGGAAGAACTCTTCTTGGGTGGCGTCTTTGCCCGCAATGAACTGGATGTCGTCGATCAGCAGAATATCAATATTGCGATAGCGATTGCGAAACTCTTCGGTTTGTTGCCGGCGAATGGCGTTGATCAAGTCGTTGGTGAACTTTTCGCTCGACACATACAGCACATTGATGTCGGGATTCTGCGACAACGCCGCATTGCCGATGGCGTGCAACAAGTGGGTTTTGCCCAGACCGACACCGCCATACAAAAACAACGGGTTGTACGCTTGGGCAGGATGATCGGCCACTGCCATACAGGCGGCACTCGCCAGCCGATTGCTCGAACCGATGATAAAGCGATCAAACGTAAAGCGCTGATTGAGCATGCCACGGGCGGCCGTGCTCAAGAAGTCGATTTGCTGCGGGCTGTCGTCGTTGGTCAACTGCTTGCCCAGCATTTTGGGCTTGGTGGTGGGCTGATCGCTGCCCCGCACCGGCTTGGTCGGCTCGGCACTTGCACTGACGGTCTGTGGCTTGAGCAGGTCGTCTTGGCTATCATCGACCGGCAGATCCTCGTCGCGAATAATGGGCAACTTATTGGTCGTACTGCTCTTGGTAGCACTCCCATCAGGATGCGTATAGGCACCGACGACGACGCGTACACGTACCGAATATGCCAAAACGTCTTTGAGGATGGTGGTAATCATGCCGCTGTAGCGCGACTCGACGGCCTCGCGCAGCATCGGCGTGCTGACGCTGACGACAGCGATGTTGCCGTCGAGGTGTACCAACTCGGTGCGACGCAGCCATGTATTGTATTCGCTCCGCGGCAACTGAAGCTCCAGCGCGCCGAGCACACTATTCCACGTTTTGGGCAAATTCACGGGCTGCTCCACCGAATGTCGCTTCGCGGGGGTCAAAAAAAGCCGCCAATGGCCGGCTTCGGGGTAGGTGTATGTCTTAGTATTCTAGCGACTTTCGCCTCAACATGCAACCGAAAACTCGCTCGCTGGCGGGAGTCGACCGATGATTCCCCGTCCGAACGCATTTGCATTTCGCTTCGTCCCTCCTCTATACTCATAGCATCGTTTTTTTGTGAAGGAATCATCCATGAACCGCCGAACGTTCGTCAGCGCCCTGATTGGTGGCGCTACCCTCCTCGCCCTGAGCGCATGTGGCGCGACCGCACCCGCTCCCGACAACGGCAGCCAAGCATTGCCCCCAATCATGATTACGATAGCAGGCGAGGGCATCAGCGGCGATGCACCCACGTCCGTCAAAGTCAATGATTTCGTCGTCTTTACCGGCGAATCCAAAGGCTGGACCGTCGAAACCTCCACCCCCGACCTCGTGACGGTGTCACAAGGCGGCACCCAAGACACATACGAGACGAACCCGGGCTTCCAAGCAATCAAAGCCGGCGCTGCCGCCGTCACCATCACCAGCCCAATGGGCACCGTCATCGCGCTCGACATCACCATCGAGTAAGCACCATGACGCACAGACACCCCGAGCACATGCTTGGGGTGTTTTTTGTGTGGGTATGCGTATGATGGGGAAAAGGGTTCGCGCAACCATGCAATCATGTATAGACAGACAGTTGCGGCGACCCGCCAAAACCATGCGACGATAGAGGTGCGCAAAGGAGGAACACATGACGGGAGCGCAGATTCGCATCCATGGCCTGCCCATGGACATCGGCCAAAACCGGCGCGGCGTCGACATGGGTCCCAGTGCAATCCGCTACGCGGGCCTTGCCGAGCGCCTCCGCGCACTCGGCTTTGCGGTCGACGACGCCGGCAACATCGACACCACGGCAGGCACACAGACTGCTGATGCGCACCTGGCCAATGCCCATCATGCCGCAGGCGTCGCAGCCATCGCTGCTGCCGCGTATGCGGCGATGCAGGCAACCATCGCAGCCGATGCGGTAGCTATTTTCCTCGGCGGTGATCACAGCTGTGCCATGGGCACCGTCGCGGGCTCACTGACTCGGCCTGGCCGCACCGGCGTGCTGTGGGTCGACGCCCATGCGGATTTCAACACTCCTAGCACGTCGCCGTCGGGCAATGTCCACGGCATGGTGGTGGCCAGTCTGATGGGGATGTGCCCAGCGCCGTTGCGCATGAGTGCAACGCCACTTGCTGCAGGCGAC
>CAIZHO010000536.1 GCA_903932805.1 uncultured Roseiflexaceae bacterium
ATAGTCGGCCTAGTGCGGCGGTTTGCTAAACCGCTATAGAAGCAATTCTATCGAGAGTTCGAATCTCTCCCTCCCCGCCACACAAAACGCCTCCATGCATGCATGGGTGGCGATTTTCAGTTATCAGTTATCAGTTATCAGTTATCAGTTTCAGATGTTGGATACTCGGTATGTGTTGGTGGATGAATGCCATAAATCTGTACATGAGAATTCCAACTGAACACTGAACACTACGATGAGATGCTATGCAAACACTGACTTCCGCCGCCCTTGATCGTGTCCGCACCGTCATTTCTACAAACGCCAGACCCCTCGACCAGACTTTATGGGCGTGGAGCGAAGACCCAACGCAGATTGATGCCGTGGTTGCTGCACTAGCCACATACCAGAACCCCGACGGGGGCTATGCGCACGGGATCGAACCCGACATGTGGACCCCTGCCTCTGGCCCTCTGTCGACCACTATTGGGCTGCAGTATGCCATGCGCCTCGGGTTGACGGTTGCGCACCCAGCGGTGCAGCACGCGTTGGCCTACTTGGCTGGTCAGGTCGATATCAGCCGGCTGGGCTGGATAGCCACGGCATCCGCCGTCGACGATGCCCCGCATGCACCGTGGTGGCACCGCGGGCCGTCGGGAGTCAGTGCGATTGATGCCTTGACCGAGAATCCGACGGTCGAGATTTTGGGCTACTTCCAGCACTACCAGACCAGTATGAACCCGTTTTTGCTCGATGCCATCGCCGAACAAGCGGCAACGCGCTTGGCCGCCCAACCCGATCAGATGGAAGAACACGTCCTGGCCTGCTATGTGCGCTGGTACCGGGTAGCGCCGGCCGAGTGGCAGGAGCGCCTGTTGCCCGATCTGCGCCGCACCATTGCCGGTACCATCAACACCGACCCCACGGTATGGCGCACGCAGTATGTGCCTACGCCGTTGCTGGTGGTCGAGTCGCCGGACGATCCGTGGTTTGATCTGCTCGCTGGTGCGGTCAGCGCGCAGTGTGACCAGCTCGTCGAGACGCTGGATCAGGATGGCTGCATCCAACCGACCTGGCAATGGGGCCAATACCCCGAACAATGGCAGATTGCCCGGGCCCACTGGACTGGCAAATTAACCGTCGAGGCACTGCTCACGCTGCGTCGATTTGGGCGGATGTAACGTTCATAGACGAGAAACCCCCTGTCCGCTGCGCCGGACAGGGGGTTGGTGTTTTTTGCAGCTGCATTAGCCGACGGGGTGTAGATGCTGACGCACAATGGCGGCGAGTTCACGTTTGAGTGATGGCGCTTCGGGGTGCAGGTTCATCCGCGTTTTGGTCATTGCAAAAGCAAGGTTGTACTGTGGATCGGCGAAGCCGGTACTGCCGCCGTAGCCACAATGGCCAAAGGCAGTAGGCAGCGCACCATAATGCGGATTGGCCTTGCCGAGGGCAAAGCCGAGGCTATGCCCGGTTTCGCTCAACGATTCGGCATCGAGCGCCCAGTACTGGACGCGCGTGGCATTTGCGACTTGGCGTTGTGACAGCAACGAGACGCCATCGACGCCGCCCGGGAGCAACGCGGCATAGACCCGTGCGACTGCCCGTGCACTGGCGAGCATGTTGGCGGCGGGCATGCAGGTGGCCCAGATGGCCGGGTCATTGGCCATGATCGAAGGGTCGGGGAGTGGGTTATCAGGAGTGGCCTGCAACAGGGCGGGGTCGACATCGATACTGGTGCGGGCGACGTCTCTTTGACGTGATGCGGGCAACCCAATGAACAAATCGGTCAGCCCCAGCGGGGCACAGATTTCGTTTTGGATGAAGGTGCCAAAGGGCATACCGGTGATTGCTTCGACGACCTTGGCCAACGGCCAGCCGTAGGTGAGCGGGTGGTAGATGTGCGACTGGCCGGGTTGATGCAATGGGGTCATGGCGGCGACCGCCGTACAGACGGTCTCGTAGTCGCGCAGTTCTTCGTAGCCGTTGAGCACCGGGTTGGGATAGATGCCGGCGGTGTGGCTCATGATATGACGGATCGAGATAGCTTCTTTGCCGTTGCGCGCAAACGCTGGCCAATAATCGGCGATGGCGTCGTCGTATTGGAGCTGGCCGCGTTCGGCCA
>CAIZHO010000537.1 GCA_903932805.1 uncultured Roseiflexaceae bacterium
CTGCGGCTGGATATATGCAGATGACGTCAGCGCAGCAGCCGATGGGGCAGATCAGTTCCGCCGCAAGAGCACCGACGTCGTGCGGCGCATCCGCGGGACCCCCGCAGCTGTCATCTGGCAGTTCGCCCGCTTCAGCGCTGAACCGCACACCACCGACCCGGTACGGTGACTACCACCAGCGCGTCCGCACAAAAGGTGTCAGTGCAGCAATTGGATCCCGCACAAGGAGCATCATGACGTTCCAACCGATTACACCACGTTTGTCGATGCTCCGCTTGGGGATGGTGAACTGCTACCTCTACGAATGCGCGCGGGGACCCATCCTCATAGATTGCGGCAACCCGGGCGATGGACCCAAAATCCTGGCAGCCCTGCAGCAACGGAACCACCACCCTGCTGACCTCTCCATCATTGCCACTCACCTGCATGTCGATCACATTGGTGCGCTCGCGGCACTCCAAGCAGCCGGTGCGCCCGTAGCACACATGAACCCGCGCGACGGTGCAGCAGTCGCACAAGGTAACTGGATGCGTCCGATGCACTTTGCAGGGCCGTTTGCTTGGTTCGAAGACGGCATCAATCGGCGCATGGTCGCATCGCAACGAGGTGCGCCTGCCAGCATCCAACCCGATGCCGTTGACGGCGCCATCCTGGGTGACGAACTTACGGTCATCGCCACCCCCGGACATTCGATCGGCCATATTTCGCTCTACAGCCCTGCTGACGGCGGGGTGCTCATCTGTGGCGATGCAGCGGTCCACTTCACCGCACAACCCAATATTTCGTTCCTGTACGAAGACAAATCGGCAGCAGTCGAGAGCTTCAAACGCCTCGCCGGGATGTCCTTTGCACATGCGGTTTTTGGCCATGGCAAACCACTGATTGGCGCAGCTGATAGCGCGTTTACACTCCGCGCAGCAAACCTGAAACTCTGACAAACAACTGCTAACTGCTAACTGCTAACTGCTAACTGCTAACTGATAACTGATAACTGCTAACTGCTAACTGCCCGAAGGGATTTCTTTATGCCACGACTGCGCGATTTAGGCATGGCCATCGGCACGATGCCAACCGGCCCACACAACGCAATCACGGATGTGCCGGGGCTAACCGTCGGCTACGAAACCGTGATCCGCGACACCCCACACGTGGCTCGCACCGGGGTGACGATGATTTTTCCACGCGGTCAACGCAGCTGGAGCGAGCCCGTCTACGCTGGCTCCCACTCCTACAACGGCTGTGGCGAAATGACCGGTATCGCCTGGCTCAAAGAATCAGGGCTCCTCTACAATCCCATTGCCATCACCGGCACACCATGGGTTGGAGCGGTATGGGATGCCGTCTGCCAGCATTCGATGCGCAACGGCTACAACGACAGCTTTTTGTTACCCGTCGTAACCGAGACATACGATGGTTGGCTGAGCCACAGACTCGACCAATTGGTCGGCGTCCCCGAGGTCGAAGCGGCCATTGCCAACGCGACCAGTGGACCCATTGCCGAGGGTTGCGTGGGCGGCGGTACCGGCATGATTTGTCACGAGTTCAAAGGCGGCACGGGCACTTCGTCCCGCCAGGTGCTGATAGCCGGCACCATCTATACGGTCGGTGTGTTGGTCCAGGCGAATTACGGCGCGCGCGAAGACCTGCGCGCTGATGGCGTCCCCATCGGCCGGCACATCGGCACCGAGCGCATCCCCAGCGGCTGGGCCGAACCCGGACACAGCCCCGGCGACGGCTCGATTATCGTGATTATTGCAACCGACGCACCGTTGTCGTCGAGCGCCTGTGACCGGTTGGCGCACCGTGCGACCGTCGGTCTGGCACGGACCGGCGGTTATGGGCATAATGGCAGCGGTGATTTGTTTTTGGCGTTCAGCACCGGCAATCGCGTCATTGACGATGTCAATGTGCTCGAACAGGTCTCGTTGGTGCCCCCTGGTGCGATGAACGCATTGTTCCATGCCGTCGCCGATGCAGTCGAAGAATCTATTCTGAATGCACTCTGCATGGCGACAACCACCGTAGGCGTCAATGGGCGCACCGCGTATGCACTGCCCCACGACGAACTCATCCGCATCGTGCGCGCGAGTGGCGCGTTGCAGTCGCCCGCAGACGTGCAGTCCCTTCGTCCACCGGACCGACTGCCGTAACGCACCACTGGTCGAAAGGACCGCATGTCACTCAGTATTGTTGCGTTGATTGCCCTATCGGCATGCATCCATGTCGGTTGGAACATGCTGCTCAAAGGTGCTACCACGAGGCACATCAGCTCGTGGCTAGCGGTCTGCCTCCCGGGCATCATCACCCTGCCCTTTGTTTGGGCAGACACCACCCAACACGTATGGCTGATTGCTGCGGGGAGTGCGATTTTTCAGGCAGCCTATTATTTGTTGCTCGCCTACGGCTATTCCCACTACGATCTCGGCGTGCTCTACCCCATCGCACGTGGTGTCGCGCCATTGTTGTCGACCATATGGTCGATGCTGTTGTTGGGGGACCGTCCCAACAGCTACGGCATCGGTGCGGTGGTGTTGATTACCGGTGGCACGATCTGGATCGGCCTACGCAATCGCACAGCGGGTCAACCATTGACCATCCCGTGGTTGCCGATACTGGTCGCGTTGATGATATCGGGCTATACCATTGTCGATGCCTACGGCACACGAGCGAGTAGCCCGTTCGTCTATTACTCGGTCTGCATGACCTGTACGGGTATTGCAATGATCCCCTACATCTGGTCGCAGACACCCGACCTACGCACTGCGGTCCTGCGCGAAGCTCCCCGGGCACTGCTCATTGGTGCCGGTTCGTTTGCGTCGTATCTGATGGTATTGAGTTGTTACCGGGTTGCTCCCGTGAGTTATGTTGCTGCCGCGCGCGAGATGAGTATCATCATTGCTGGGATCATTGGTTGGCTTTGGCTAAAAGAGCCATTTGGTGGTGCCCGCTTGGTCGGTTCGGCAAGTGTCGCGACGGGCGTCATTTTGTTGGTATTATTTGGGTAGTAGGTGTAGCTGGGGGATGTCGAGATGACCATACGTGACAGTATCATTCGCCTCTCAGGGCGCCACGATTTGACCGAGGCCGACGCAGCCCAGACAATGACCGAGATCATGACCGGCGTGGCCACCCCTGCCCAGATTGCAGCATTTCTCACGGCACTGTATCTCAAAGGCGAAACCGCCGCCGAAATCGCCGGTATGGCCCGCATCATGCGCGACCATGCGCTCGAAGTCGCCATCCAACCGGGCGCCGTCGACACCTGTGGTACCGGTGGCGATGGCGGGGGCACATTCAACATATCGACCATCGCTGCGTTCGTGGCGGCCGGTGCAGGGGTAC
>CAIZHO010000538.1 GCA_903932805.1 uncultured Roseiflexaceae bacterium
CTAAGCGTCCACCAGACTGCGCCAAGCCAAATCTGTGACCCTATTTTTGTAAATTTCTCTTAAAATGTGACCTTTTATATCCAGGATCATGCCATGCAAGTCGCCATTCGTGAGCTTAAATCGGGTTTGTCAAGGGTGCTGCGTTGACCGCCGAAAACGCCACGAAGCTCGATGGCTTCATCGCCGAATTGGCCGGTGGGTTGAACCTGTGGACGGGTCCTATCAACCTGCAAGACGGCACGGTCTACCTGGCCGACGGAGTCGTCGCAGAGGACAAGCAGGTGTGGTACATGCCACAGTTGCTCGAAGGCATGGAAGGCCAGAGCGCCAGCAAGTAATTGCGGTGCATCGACCAGGCTCCGATACCGGAGCCTGGTCTTTTTGTTACAATAGAGAAGAATCGGCGCCCCAACAAAGGAGTTCGAATGCACATCAGCATTCGTCATCTCCGCAAAGCATTCGGTCCGGTCGTTGCGACAAACGACGTATCCGTTGATTTTGCGGCTGGTCAGATCCATGGGATCCTCGGCGAGAACGGTGCTGGTAAGAGCACGTTGATGAAAATACTATCGGGGATGTATTCAGCCGATAGTGGTGATATTGCTATCAACGGTCGTTCGGTAGTACTCGGTGCACCGATTCGGTCGCTGCAGGCTGGGATTGGCATGGTTGGGCAAGACCCACTCGACATCCCCGTATTTTCGATTCTTGAGAACATTGCGGCGGGCGTTCAGGTCCCCGATCAGGGACCGTTAGCTGAGTCTTTTGCGTATTGGAATGCGACACTCGGCTTCGAACTCGACCCTCGTTCATACATTCAACAAATCACCGTCGGCCAGCGACAACAGGTAGAAATCATCAGACTCCTCATCGCGGGCTCAAGCATTCTCATCCTCGATGAGCCTACCACTGGCATTACCGCAGCGCAGATCGATGCACTCTTTGGTGCGTTGCGTACGATTGCCCGCGCAGGCAAAACAGTCCTGTTCGTCACACATAAACTCGATGAAGTTGCAGCGTTGTGCGACACGGTTACCGTGCTCCGTGCCGGGAGTTTGGTCGGCGAACAAGCAGTGATGCCGATACCCAAAGAACAAATCTTGCATGCGATGTTTGGTGAACGAAACGCACAGAGCACCACGCAGCGGAGTCCTACGCACCACCGTGGGACGATGTGGCAGCTCACCGATGTCGTCATGCTTGATGCGCAAATACGGCTTGGTCCGATATGCACACAGATTGCAGCCGGTCATATCATCGGCCTCGCTGGTCTGGAGGGGTCTGGACAAACCATGTTTTTGCAGCATCTTGCGGGTATGCAACAGCCACGGAGCGGGTCTATTGCATGTGCAGATACCGCGTTGATCGCACCGCGTCCTGATATTGTTTTTCTGCCGGCCGATCGCCTCCACGAGGGGATCATCCCGTCGATGAGCCTCGTCGAACACGTGCAATTGCTCCATCGCCATCTGCTTGTTCCGGGACAAACAGCCCGTGAAAAAGCAGTGCAACTCATCGCTGATTACAATATCAAAGCGACCCCAGATATGCCGTTGCAGCTGTTGTCTGGGGGCAATCAACAGCGTGCGATGTTAGCCTTGATTCCCGAATCAGCGCGCGCTATTCTGCTCGAACATCCGACTCGAGGGCTCGATGCAGTATCGGCTGACGCAATCTGGCAACGCCTCCAAGAGCGCTGTGCCCGGGGAGCGACTGTTGTGTTCTTTTCTGCGGACCTCGAGGAAGTCATTTCGTATAGTGATGCGGTGATGGTCTTCTTTGGCGGTGCGGTGAGTCGAATCATTAATCGAGAAGCTATGAACGAACAAACGCTCGCGCGCCTCATCGGTGGGGTAGGATTTGTAGAGGTAGCTCAATGAATAGCCTCCGATTTGCACGTGCGCCGTTGTATGCCATCGTTGTGGCAATCATGCTCACGACCGTTGTATTGGCCACTACCGAAGCTGATCCGGTGGCGGTATTTACGGTGCTCTTTTCTGGCGCATTAACAACTCCGTCACGCTTCGCAGATATGATCATGCTCGCATCACCGTTGCTGTTGTGTGCAGCTGGATTGGCGATTAGTTTCGCAGCGGGGCAGTACAACCTCGGCATCGAAGGGCAAATGACCGTCGGCGGTGTCGTCGCCATGGCAGTCCTCCGTCAATACAGCGAGGGCGATACTGTTGCTGTATTGTGGGTGTCTGCAATTGTTGCAGGAGCCCTCGCCGGTGCGGGGTGGGCTGGGATTGTGGCGCTGCTCAAACAATACACCCGGGTGAGTGAGATTTTTGTCGGCCTGGGGCTCAACTTTGTGGCGCTCGGCATTTCGCTCTATATGGTGTTTGGTCCGTGGAAGCGTCCAGGCGTCGCTTCCATGTCCGGAACCGAACCGTTGGCCGACAGCCTGTGGCTCCCCGTTTTGGGCAACACACGGGCCACGTTGGTGACGCCGTTGATTGCGATAGCGGTGTTGGCGTTTGTCTGGTGGTTGCTCCGGGCCACCCAATGGGGGCTCGAGGTGCGTGCAAGTGGCCTGAGTCAACGGGCCAGCCAGCGCCTCGGTGTACCGGCTATTCGTCGCACCATACAGGCAATGTTGGTGTGTGGTGCAGCAGCCGGTATCGCCGGTGCGCTCCAGGTCCTTGGTGTCTATCATGCACTGGTACCCAATTTGGCAAGCGGCATTGGATTCATGGGCTTGTTGGTTGCGTTGCTGATTAATGCCGACATTCGATTTGTGGCGCCGTTGGTTTTGCTCTTTGCCATACTAACTGCCGGGAGCATTCAACTGCCACTGTCTTTGTCTATCGATAGTAGTGTCAGTGGTGTCTTTCAAGGCTTCCTTGTGCTCGCCATGATTGTTGCGCGTGCAGTAA
>CAIZHO010000539.1 GCA_903932805.1 uncultured Roseiflexaceae bacterium
CTTGGCTGTTATTCTGCGTGCGATGAATCAGTTTTTGCTACTGCATAAAAAGTCACATGTGCAGCACCACAATTATACAGAGCTTGAATCGCATCTTCATCAATATTCACTCCGGGAGTATATATATCGTCGATCAGCAGGATATGCTTGCCCCTGACTTTGGGGTTTATGTCACACGTCGAACGTGTTATTCCGGGGTACGGTGATGCGCCGTCATTGACGTACCCGGAAAAATCTGATCGGAGATGTGTTGTTTTCGTATTCGTGTGGCGCAAGATGTAACGGGTACCATCAATGTACTGTTCAGACTCTTTCGCAAAAAGTTCTACTGCATACCGAAACAACGTTTGAGGCACTTCATACTGGTCTTCAGCTTTCGCACGAGGGACAACACACAGCACAGGTGAAGGAAAGTTTATGAGTTGTTCAATCTCTGGGATAGCACTACGCAAGTGGTTACGTACTTCAATCAATGCAGTTTTGAGTTTTTTTCTGCCGTTCTCATCGTTTAGATTATTGAATGTGTTTTTGAGGTCGGTAAGGCACGTAGGGTGTAAAGGGTGCCCGTGGCGATAGTAATTGACGCTGTAAAAACCCTGCGTACTGATTTTGAGAAATGGGTTTGGGTTAATGGTAAATTGCTTCATGTTCTTCCTCTGCAACACGCATCGGAAAGTACAATAACAATTCATTCGACCACATTTGTGGTGTTTAAAAGAGACGGTGTAATCTACCTATTCCGCGTCAACATCTGCTTGGTATAGCCGCACGAATTGCAGATCATGATGCGGTAGCCGGCGGCGCTGGCATAGCGCACATCGCGGCCGCAGCGGGGGCAGACTTGGAGCTCGTAGACGGGTTGTTGGCGTGAAGCAGCTGCACCAGCGCTGATGCTGACGCCCGCTTCGGCGACGCTGGCAGGTTTGAGGCGCTGTTGGATGTTGGGGCGGGCGTCGCCGGTGGCGACGATGTTGAGAGTGTCGATAATGCGGTCGACCAGCACGCGGTAGTCTTCGGCGCCGCGGCTTTCGTCGTCGTACTCGAAAATCGATTTGCCGTGCATCGGCGATTCGGACAGCTTGACATTGACACGAATGGGTTGGGTGATTTTGTTGCCGTATTGCTGTTGCAGGCCTTCGAGCAGATCGAGCGCCTGACGTGAACGCGGGTCGTACATGGTCGGCACGATGAGGCGAATCGAATCCGTGCTGTCCTTCATGTTTTTGACTTGTTGATGGAGCAGCTCGAGCCCACGCACCGAAAACGGCTCGACGGTCGTTGGAGCAATAATATCGTGCGAGGCCACCAATGCATTGGCGTTCATCGGAGTCAACGACCCACTCGAGTCGATCAAAATCAGGTCGTAATAATCCTCGACCTGCGCCAGCGCCTTGCCCAGCGTGTTGCCCCAGTCGTTGCCCCGTGACATGGTTGTCTGGGCCATCAGCAAGGTCGTATCGGCAACGACGAGATCCAAATTATGGCGGGCAGGCACGATGACACGCGCTGGCTCCATTGCCTCGATCATCAGTTCGTAGAGGGTGTGTTTGGCGGTGACGCCGAGCGAGGTCGACAAATTGCCCTGCGGATCGGTGTCGACCAACAGTACTTTGACACCACGCAAGGCCAAGCCTGCGCCGATATTAATCACGGTGGTCGTTTTGCCGATGCCACCTTTGAGATTTGCGACGGTGACGATACGAGACATTGCCACATCCTGTAGTAGAAGTGGTTCTATGATACCACGGGCGAATTATGAATGAGGAAGTATGAATGAGGAATTAGGAATTGGGTGGAGACAAGATGCGCCGGTGAGAGGGACTTCCACCTATAATAGGAGTAGATGGATGAGCGAAGTCAATAATTGATTCGATATCTCGCCGCCGTGCGTGGATTGCGAATATGACGCGCCATCCTTCACCGCTATCCTTCATCCTGATGAGGTGTTCGTATGCCGTGGATCAAAGTCTTTTCGTTTGAGGAAGCGACGGGCTACCTCAGACAAGAGTACGAGGCGGCCATCAAACGTGCAGGGCGCATTTGGAACATCGTCGGTATCATGTCACAAAACCCACGTGTCATGAAGGCTTCGATGGACATGTACGGCGCACTGATGCATGGCCCTTCGCCACTCAGCCGCGGTCAGCGCGAAATGCTGGCGACGGTGACATCGTCGATTAATCACTGCCTCTACTGAAGGCGCTCGCATGCGCACGACCTCCGTGCTGAGGTCAA
Source organism: uncultured Roseiflexaceae bacterium (assembly GCA_903932805.1). Classification (GTDB taxonomy): domain Bacteria; phylum Chloroflexota; class Chloroflexia; order Chloroflexales; family Roseiflexaceae; genus UBA965. The sequence continues at coordinate 2,236 of CAIZHO010000539.1, forward strand.
AGATTTTGGGATTGTCGACGACCACCAGGCCGATTTGTTTGTCCATCACATCTGCTCCGATTGGCGCCAAGCCGGCGTCGGCAAACTCGATCGCGCATTGCTCGAGTACGCCGAGAAGCTGACCAAAACCCCGCAAATCATGGGGCCAGCCGACCTCGATGTCCTGCGTGCCGCCGGTGCGAATGACCAGATCATCCACGATGCGACACAAGTAATCTGTTACTTCAACTACATCAATCGCATCGCCGATTCGCTGGGCGTTGAGCCAGAAGCATTCGTCCATCCGTGGGAGCAACGTAGCCCGAGTTAAGTGGCACGACAACACTCCCTAACCCGTCATGGCATGAGCTGCACATGCAGCTCGTGCCATCTTTTGTAGAACAGCACTGTGCGGTAGGAAAAAGGGCGAACATCGCATGACCGCGAACAACCAGTGTCGACGTACCCCGCTCGACTGCGTCATTTGACAATATCTGAAGAATTGTGTAAATTTGTGTATATGAAACGTGTTCACATTTATAAACATGACTGACACCAACGCACCGCAAATGGTCAAGTCCGCTGCGCGCGTGTTCGATGTGTTCGGGTTGCTGGTGCATCACCCGGATGGGTTGTCGTTGACCGAAATCAGCGATGCACTGGCGTTCCCCAAGAGCAGTGCCCATGGCCTGCTCAACACGATGGTCGCGCGCGGGTATCTGCGCGAAGGTCTGCGTGACCGTACCTACCGGTTGGGACCCGCATTGTTCGAGCTCGGGTCGGCCTACATCGCCAGCACCGATTTGGTCAGCGACGGGTGGGAGATCGTGCGTGCCACTGCACGCGCCTGCAACGAGACGGTCCATTTGGCGGTGCTCGACGGCAGCGATGTGCTGTATGTCGCCAAAGAAGAGTCGACGAACACCATCCGAATGGTCTCTGCAGTGGGCAAGCGCTTCCCCGCATATGCCACTGGTGTGGGCAAAATCCTGCTCGCCAACTTTGCCGAAGGTGACCTGCACCGGCACATCCCAAGTACCTCACCCCTGCCGACCATCACGGCCAATACCATTACCGATGTGGGCGTGCTCCGCCGTGCAATCGCCGAAGCCCGGAGCCGCGGCTATGCCATCGACATCGAAGAATCGACGGTCGGATTGTGCTGCGTCGCCGCGCCCGTGCACGACGCGAGTGGCCAAATCGTGGCTGGGATGAGTGTGTCGGTCCCCAGCATGCGCTTCACCCCCGAGCGGCAGCGTGAGCTGCTGGCATTGATTACCCAGCAGGCCAACAAACTGTCGACCATCCTCGGCTACCGTGCGTAGACCCGGGTGGCTCAGAACGTGACGGTCAACCCACCATCGACCACGATGGTGTGGCCGGTCAGGTAGGTCGCTGTGCCTTCGGCGAGGAAGGTGACAACCGTGGCGATCTCGTCGGGTTCGGCAGGGCGTGCCAACGGGATACGGCGGCGTTGCACATAAAACTGCTTGAAGTCCTGCGTGCTGTGTTCGTTGACGCCGTCGACCACGGCCATGGGCGTCTCGACGAATCCCGGCGCGACCCCATTGACCAAAATCCGATGCGGCGCGAGTTCGACTGCCAGGCAGCGGGTCAGCTGGTCGATGGCACCCTTGGCGGTGTTGTAGTGGGATGACAGTGGTGCGCCGAGGAACGCGTTGACCGACGAGATATTGACGATCTGTCCACCGCCGCCCTGGGCAACCATCTGCTGTGCCGCTGCCCGACTACATTTGGTCGCGCCGTAGAACATGACATCGACTGCGCGGTGCCAATCCTCGAACGGCGTGGTGAGAAAATCTGCCGGATAGAAAATCCCCGCGTTGTTGACCAAGATATCCAATGCACCATAGGTTTGTACCGCCGCATCGACCATGCGCTGGGCGTCGTGGCGTACATCGGCCTGGAGCGCCGTGGCGCGGCCGCCGGCCTGGACAATCTCGGCGACGACGGAGCGGGCGGCAGCCTCGTTGATGTCGGCCACGACGACCGCATGCCCTTTGGCGGCGAGTTGATGCGCACAGGCGCGGCCTATCCCGCTGCCGGCGCCGGTCACGATGGCGGTCTGGGTAGGCATTATGCGCCTCCGTTCTTGATGACGGTCACCGCGCCGGCACGATCGATGTGTGCGACGCCGTGCGCGTGTTGGTAGAGGCTGACACGGAGCGTGGTGTTGAGCGTACTGTGGGCTGCGATGCGGCTGACGCTCCCCTGTGCGATGGCGTCTTCGAGGCGGTAGGGGTAGCCGGTGCAGGGCTCGAGGATGGTCGTGTAGTGGTTGCGCCAGCCGCCGTATGCGCCGAAAACCCACACCGAGCGGAAGACATCGGGGTCGAAGCTCAACCCGAAGCCGCTCTGCGTCGTGCCGTCGGTCAAGGCACACCAGCCGGCGCTGAGTTGCGTGCCGTAATAGAAGTCGCAACTCTCGGCGCTCGCCGGCGGCACCACTCGCATGTCGACACCGGCTGCATGCGGCCAGACAAAGCGTTCGACGGTTGCGCCCAGGCGCCCGCGGAAGCCCTCGTCGACCAGGCATTCACCCGCCGGCATGTCGATGCGGCTGTGCGGGTTGATCGACAGCGCGGGATGCAACTTCCACAAATACTCCAACGGCTGCGATTGGTGATTGCTGAGCCGGTAGGCGATGCTAAAGGTCGGTTCGTTGGCGTGGAAGGTAATCGACTTTTCGATGGTCGTGTTGGTCACCACCCCGTGGCGCAACAGGTGCAGGGTGGCGCTGTGGGCGGTGCGGTCGATGTGCCAATCAAATGGCATCGCCCACCATTCACCATGGTCGGGGTACAGATCGCCGCTGACATTCGTCGGGGCGTCGTTGGGGAAGAGCTCGTCCCAGCCGCCGCAGAACCAGTCGTCGTATGCAGCACCGTAGAACGCCGGCCGCGGTGGGGTGCGTGGATTGTGCCAGAGCACCTCGCGGTCGGATTTTTTGTCGATGAGGGACCAGAGCTTGCCCCCCAGTTCGGGGAGAAAGGTCGCGCGGTAGTAGCTTGTTTCGACCAGAATCGCCTGGAATCCGCGCCAGGTGTAGGAGCTGTCGACATGCATCATACGGTCACCCGTTCTGTTGGTGCAGATGGAGGATGCCTGCGCTCAACTCGGCGAGGCTGAGTTGGACACCGTTGGTCATGATGTCTGCGCCGGTGCGGGTCCCCAGCGCTCCGCGATCACGATCGGTGAGCGTGTAGCTCCCCGACGGATTGAGCCCACGCAGATGCAACAGGCGTTCGGGGTTTTCGCCGACTGCCCGATAAAAGAACAACACACTCTCGCGCTGATCGGGTGCAACTGCTTGGATGGCGTCCCAACCATGGCCGATCCGATCGATGTTGGCTTTGGGGGCCAGCAGGTGGATGATCTTGGCAGTGCGGATGAGGCCACGGTAGGCTTTGTACTCGGCGATGGCGGCTTTGGCGTCGGCATACTGGGTGCCGTCCCATTCGGTGATGCGCTGCATAAAGATGAGCGGTCCGCCAAAGATGCTACTGCGCAGGGTGTAGGGCGTCGGATCGTCTTCGAAGTAGCGCACGCTGTAGCGCGGCGAAAACGGGTACGACGCGCCGTAAATGCCCTGGCGGGTGGCGTATGCGCCGATGTTGTCGACCGTGATGCTGGTGTGGTACAGCCGTGCCATTTTGTAGGTCATCATCATGCCGCCGTCTTCACAGTTTTCGAAGACGACATGTGGGTATTTGGCGCGCAGGGTGCCGATGACCACGTCGATGCCATGTTGCGAATTGGCGTAGTTGCTGTCGCCCGGGGTGTGCGTGTGATCGTCGCGCAGACAGCGTTTGACCATGTCTTCGCCGTCTTGGATGATGTAATTGATGCCGTGATGTTCGATCAACGCCGAGACTTGCTCGATGATCCAGGTACGACACGGGTCATTACCGAAGCACAGCGTACCGGCTTGGTAGTAATCGTCGTAGGTGCTGGCCAGCCATTCGGGGTGCTGGCTGGCGATCGGGGCATCGGCGGCGCATTGTGCGATGGCGATGTGGACGCCGAAGCGCATGCCGTACGAGGCAGCCCGGGCGGCGATGGGGGCCAAGCCGTTGGGGAACTTGGCCGGATTGGGGCGCCAATCGCCGATGGTGTTGGCCCAGCCGAGGTCGAGAACAACGACTTCGATGCCCAGATCATGACAGCGGTCGATGACGGCGAGTTGTTGTGCTTCGTCTATTTCTTGGCCGTACTTCCACGAATTGTATTGCACCCACGGGTAGCGATCGTCGGGGTAGGTAGGATGGACGTGCGCCTCGGCGAAGCGCTGCGTGACGTAGCCCGCCTCGTCCCAATCACCGTCGTAGTGGCCGAAGAAGACTGCCGGGATTTCGAATGTTGCTGCCGGCACCAGGTCGTGACACAAGGCGTCGATGGTGCTGGTGATGGTTGTCTGGGTGGCACTAGCTGCGGCGTGGATGCGACTCTTGCCGTTGAACTCGATGCCGCAGACGATCCCCGGCCCAGAGGCGACGTGGAGATCATCGTAATCATGCGGCGGTGGTCGGAGCGCAAACCAGGCACAACTCGTGGCACCGTTGTAGTGCGACGGGTACGAGCCCATGCGGACTTCGATGGGGGTGCGACCCGGCCAGATTTGGCTCTGGTGCCGGCTGAAGTAATCGGTGCGATAGCTCCAGCTGAATTGGTCGACATGGAACAAATAGAGCGGGGCCTGGTTGAGTGCGATGTCGAGTAGGCGACAATCCGTGATGCGTTGGGTCTGCCCGCCGGTGTTGGTGAGCAGGGCAGAGGTCCGCACAAACGGTTGGTCTGCGTACCCTTCGATACGCACCGTCGCCTGGAGTGTCGCGCTGGCGAGCAGGATGGTGCATGCGTCGGCAGTCGTGGCGCCGATGTGGGCGCTGTGCCACACAACGGGCGTGCCCGCTATTGCAATGGAGGCCAACGTACCCGCAGCCAACGGCATCCCAACGGTCTGTGGGGTCGAAGCGAAGCGCAGGGCACCGTCAGCAAACCAGATGTCGATCGAATGGAGCGGCAAGCGGAGCGTTGTGCGCGTCAGAACGGCAGATTGCATGTGGCCTCCTTGTCGTGGAGAGAAAAACCACCCACGAATGCCTATCATTCGTGGGTGGAGCAGGACGACTAGCCTTCGGCGAGGAGCTTGTTGGCCTTCTCGTCGATTTGCTTGCCGGCTTCTTCGGGGGTGATTTTGTTGTTCCACACCTGATCGAGCGTGGGCGAGATGACTTCGCCGAGGATCTGTTGGACCTTGGCGCTGTAGACGTCACCGATGCGGGCGCTGCCGATGGCATCCGACACCGACTTGAAGCCGGCCGGCATGCCCTTCAGGAATGCCTCGGAGTTGCGGGCGTCTGCACGGATCGGAATCCAGTCGCCGGTGGCGGCCATTTCGGCCTGATACTCGGTGGCGCACCAGATGGCCCATGCCGTGGCGGCGTCGGATGCTTTGCCGTCTTTGGGGACGACCCAGCCGCC
>CAIZHO010000540.1 GCA_903932805.1 uncultured Roseiflexaceae bacterium
AATCAGCGCAGGGCTCCAGGTGGGATCGGGCTGAGGATGTGACTGGAATTCGTCGAGGTGCATAGAGGCCCTCCGCTAGACAACGGTGATACTGGGGTCGAGGAGGTTGCGCCAGGCCAACAGGCCGCCACGCATGCTCACAGCGGTACGACCACTCCGGACGAGGATATCACGGGCACGGGCACTGCGCATGCCGCTCCGGCAGTAGACGATGATATCACCGTCGACCGGGATTGCAGCGAGGGTCTGCGAAAGCGCATCGACGCCGATGCGTACCGCGCCTGGTAGATGACCAGCATCGTATTCGTGCGGTTCACGCACATCCAGCAAAAACGGCCGCGGCAGCTGTTGCAGGCGCGCCTGAATAGCGTGGACGGTGTGTTCCTCGCTGTCGTCGACCACCGCACAGGCGACCTCTTCGATGCCAATGGTGGTCAAGCTCGGGGCATCGCCACAACAGACGCACTGCGGGTTACGCGGTGATGCAAAGCGATCTATCGACTGCGTCAGCGCATCATAGAGCCAAAGGGTCCCTATCAGTGGGGTACCCACGCCGAGAATGAGTTTGACCACTTCGGTCGCTTGCACCGATCCGACCACACCGGGCAACACACCAAATACACCTGCCTCGGCGCAATTGGGAGCGAGTTCTGCACTCGGCGGGGTGGGGAAGAGGCAGCGGTAACACGGCCCACCACGATGCGGCGCGTACACGCTGACTTGGCCTTCGAAGCGAAAAATAGCCCCCGACACCAGTATCTTGGCACCCCGGACGCAGGCGTCGTTGAGCACATAGCGCGTCGCAAACGAATCGGTCGCGTCCACGACGATGCTGTAGTCGGCTATCAGCGCAAGGACGTTGTCGGCGTCGACCCGGGTCGCGATGGGCACGACCGTGATGTCGGGATTGAGGGCACGCAGATGTGCCGTAGCAGAATTGACTTTGGGAACACCGATGTCTGCTGTCGTATGGATGATTTGGCGCTGCAGATTGCTGATATCGACGACATCGTCATCAACGATACCCAGCGTGCCGACGCCCGCCGCCGCGAGATAGAGGGCCACCGGGGACCCTAATCCGCCCGTACCCACCACCAAGACGCGTGCAGCTTTGAGCAACAGTTGCCCTGCAACGCCCACCGTGGGGAGGGCAATGTGCCGTGCATAGCGTTGATACTCGGTTGTGGTTAGTTCCATGCGACGTCGTCCTCTACGAATTCTGAACCGTCCCAATGCCAGCCACGGATATCGATGCGACCATGGGACGTGACCGATACGATCAGCCAAAAGAGCGACCGGCCTACATCGGCTGCGTTACGGGCATCGTGGATCGACGGCACTGCGGGGCTATCAGGATGGGTATGGATGATGCCCAGCACCGCGGTGCCGGTCTGTTGCGCCACTGCATCAGCCTGGAACCACCCGACGGGATCAAGGACAAAGGTCGTATCGGGCGTGCTCGCGAGGTTTGCGACGGGCACCAGCGCAGTCACGGTGGCGAGCGTCGGCAGCGGTTCGCCAATCACAAACCCTACTGCTTCGTGCGGGTAGGCGGCCAACGCCCACGCACGAATGGACGTCTGCACTGCGCCGTCGAGGACAATCATGCCGGGACCTCGTATGGTGCAACAAAAATGTGGGTTGCGTCGACCGTCACCTGATATCGTGCCACATCGGCGACCGCTGGCAGGGTCAGATGTGCGCCTGTTTTGAGGTCAAAGCGTGCGCCGTGGAGCGGGCAATCAACGGTGCAATCGTCGTCGTCGACATAGCCGTCATGGAGTTCTGCATATGCATGGGTGCAGATGTTGCCAATGGCGTATACGGTGCCACGGACATTAAATAATCCGACCTGTTTGCCGTCGACAATGACTTGCTTGGTCGCCCCGACGGGTAATTCGGATATGAGGCAGACGGGGGTGGACATACGGGACTCCTCAGATAGTGAAAACCGAGTCGCAGGGTGACCCTGCGACTCGGAACATGGCGCGGGGGTAGACCTACCCGACCGAACCTTCCATTTCGAGTTGGATTAGACGATTGAGTTCGACGGCGTATTCCATCGGCAACTCGCGGGTGAATGGCTCCATGAAGCCCAAGACAATCATCGACAAGGCTTCGGCCTGTGAAATACCACGGCTCATCAGATAGAAGAGTTGCTCTTCGCCGATGCGGCCGACGGTGGCTTCGTGCGCCAGGGTGACGTTGGCTTCTTCGACTTCGATGTATGGGATTGTGTCGGATTTGGATTTGTCGTCCAGAATCAACGCATCACAGTTGACGTTGATCTTGGATCCCGTGGCACCGGGGTGGACCTTGACCAGACCACGGTAGGTGGTCTTGCCGCCGCCCTTGGAAACCGACTTGTTGGTGATGACGCTGGTGGTGTCGGGCGCATTGTGGACCATCTTGGCGCCGGCGTCTTGGTGTTGCCCTTTGCCTGCATAGGCAACCGACAACACTTCGCCACGGGCTCCGCGGCCCATCAAATACACCGACGGGTACTTCATGGTCAGTTTGGAACCGATGTTGCCGTCGACCCACTCCATGCTGGCGTCTTCGTAGGCGACCGCACGCTTGGTGACCAGGTTGAAGATGTTGTTCGCCCAATTTTGGATGGTGGTGTAGCGGAACTTCCCGCCCTTCTTGACGACAATTTCGACCACAGCCGAGTGCAGTGAGTTGGTCGAGTACTGCGGTGCGGTGCAGCCTTCGATGTAGTGTGCCGACGCGCCTTCGTCGATGATGATGAGGGTGCGCTCGAACTGACCCATGTTCTCTGCATTGATGCGGAAGTAGGCCTGCAACGGAATGTCGACGTGCACGCCCTTGGGTACATACACGAACGATCCACCCGACCAGACAGCGGTGTTGAGGGCAGCGTACTTGTTATCGGCCGATGGGATGATCGTGCCGAAATACTGCTTGAAGATCTCGGGGTGTTCTTTGAGCGCAGAATCGGTATCGAGGAAAATCACGCCGCGCTTCGACCATTCTTCGCGCAGGGAGTGATAGACGACTTCGGATTCGTATTGTGCGCCGACACCTGCGAGGAACTTGCGTTCTGCTTCGGGGATCCCGAGGCGCTCAAAGGTGTTCTTGATTTCGTCGGGAACGGCATCCCAATCGGTGGCAGGTTTGTCGCCGGCACGCACAAAGTAGTGGATGTCGTCGTAATTGAGCGAGGCCAAATCTGCGTTGCCCCATGCGCCATCGAGTGGTGTGGGCTTCTTGTAGAAGATTGCCAACGCCTGCAAGCGGCGCTTGAGCATCCACTCGGGCTCGCCCTTCATCATCGACAATTCACGGACGACATCTTCGCTCAGGCCCTTGCCGGACTTGAAGACGTAGTTTTCTTCCTGGCGGAAGCCGTATTTGGAGTAATCAAACTCGAGTTCGTTCGCTTCGACAGTCATCGCAGTCTCTCACTTCTAGTGGTTAGTCCAGTTCATCGGTATCGAGTTGTTGGCCGAGATATCGGTACAAGCCCACTTTCATGGCCTTGAGCGACAGAAGTGCGCATTTAAGGCGCACGGGATTTTTGTCGAGGGGCAACCCAATCAGCTCGAGGACGTCGTCTTTGCTGTACGCACGGGCAGCATCGAGATCCATCCCGATGAGCTCGTCGGTCAACATCGAGGCCGCCGCCTGACTGACTGCACACCCTTTGCCCGAAAAAGCGACGGCGGCGATTTTGCCATCGGCGATACGCAAATCGAGACGAATGCGATCACCGCACAACGGATTGTGCTCTTCTTGCGACACATCATGGGGATCGAGGGTCCCGTAGTTGTGAGGGTACCGATGGTGTTCCAGAATCAAATCGCGATACATATCACTCATGGTGACCCTCCCAACTAGGCAAAGAGTGTTGTGACTTTGCGTAAACCGGCGACCAGGCGGTCGATGTCTTGGGTCGTATTGTACAGATAGCATGAAGCCCGCGCCGTCGAAGGGATGTCGAGCGCTGCGTGCAGCGGTTGGGTGCAGTGATGCCCGGCCCGGACTGCAACACCCTCGCTGTCGAGGACCTGGGCGACGTCGTGTGGGTGGGCGCAGTCGACCGTAAACGATGCCATCGCTGCCCGGTCAGGTCCGATCGGCGGCCCATAGACCGTCACACCGGAGACTTCGGCGAGCTGATCGAGCAGGTAATGCCCGAGCGACTCTTCGTAGGCGGCGACATTTGCCATGCCGATGGCTTCGAGATAGTCAATGGCATGCCCGAGGGCGATTGCCTCGCCAATCATCGGTGTACCGGCTTCGAAGCGGGCAGGTACGTCGGCGTAGGTACTGACTTCGATGGTGACGGTTTTGATCATGGACCCACCACCGAGGAAAGGCGGCATTGCGTCGAGCAGTGCTTTGCGGCCCCACAAGACGCCGACACCGGTCGGAGCCAGCATTTTGTGCCCGCTGAATGCCAAGAAATCGATACCCAATGCCTGGACATCCGTCGGCATATGGGGCACGCTCTGTGCACCATCGACCAGGATGAGCGCCCCGACCGCATGTGCCTTGGTCGCCAAATACTGCACGGGATTGATGGTCCCGAGCACGTTGGACTGATGGGTAATCGCGACCAACTTCACACCCTGGAGGAGCGTGTCGATGTCGTCGAGCACCAACCGGCCAGCGCTATCGATGGGAATGGCCCGTAGGCTCGCGCCGGTGCGTTGGGCAAGCAGCTGCCACGGGACAATGTTGGAGTGATGTTCCATCTGACTCAGCAGAATGACATCGCCTGGGTGCAGGTTGGACCCGCCCCAACTCTGTGCGACGAGGTTGATTGCCTCGGTGGTGTTCCGCGTGAAAATGACTTCACGCGCACTATTTGCATTGATGAAGAAGGCAACCCGGCCACGGGCGCGTTCAAACTCATACGTGGCTTGCTCGCTGAGTTGGTACACGCCGCGGTGGACATTGGCATTGGTGGTCCGGTAAAAGGCAGCCTGGGCGGCGATGACCGCTTCGGGCTTTTGTGACGACGAGGCACTATCAAGGAACGCCACAGGCCGTTCGATGGGCAACTGAAGAATAGGGAAGTCGCGTCGGACTGCTGCAATGTCGAAGGGCGGTGTGTGCATGACGTGCCTTTTGGGTGTACCTAGATCCGCGCGGCGATCGCTGCGGTGACCTGCTCGCGCAAAGACTCGAGCGGGATGCGGTCCAACACGGGCTCGAAAAAGCCCATCACAATCATGTGTACAGCCTCTGCCTTGGAGATACCACGGGCCTGCATATAAAACAGCTGTTCGTCGTCGACTTCACCGCTGGTCGATGCGTGTCCGGCTTTCTGGACATTGTTGGTATCAATCTTGAGACCGGGGATTGAGTCACTGCGCGCCTGTGGAGACAAGTGCAGTGCGTGTTCTTCGAGGCGGGTAACGGTATCGGTGCTGCCACCTTCGATTTTGATCATGCCGTCGAAGGTCGCATATCCGGTCCCTTTGACCACCGTTTTGAAGTCCATGTGGGCTTCGGTTGAACGCCCCACGTGGCGGAGCCACGGTGCGGTCAGCAGGCGTTGGCCGTCGCTTGCCACGGTTGCGGCCATCCAGTCGACGCGTGAGCCATTGCCGACCAGGTTCGTTTCGGCCTCGATGTGCTGATGCAAGGCACCCGTATTGATCGCGGCCCATTCGATGGTCGCGTTATTGCCGACGTTGGCCACCACATGTCCGACGTGGTGGACCTGAGCCCCCCAGGTCTGCATGCCGGTGTACTTGAGGGTAGCACCGTCGCCGAGGAT
>CAIZHO010000541.1 GCA_903932805.1 uncultured Roseiflexaceae bacterium
GCCACCATGACTGTGGCAAACTGCGCGTCGGACATCCTGGTTTGCGAACGGATGTTGTGACGTTTGGCAATAGCCAGGATGGTATGCCGGTCGCGTGTTACTGCCGATCGAAATTCAGGTCGGATGTATCCACTCGGTCGCTTCAGGTAGGGTGCGACACGGGCGCTCACCGATGTGGTGAAGTCACTGGCCTGGAGGGGTGTGAGCGGGCCAAACGTAAGCAACAACGCTGTCGCAGAAATGAATAATGTATGCGCCCGAGCGCGTCTGCGAGTCGTCAGAATACGGCCCTTCCGTGGTATAATTCGATGATAAGTATAGCACAGTGAACACGAGTTTCATGGAATACCAACCAGATTTGAAGAAAATCACCGGCACCGGTGGTGAAATAGCAGAACTCGATCCGCGAGGCACCGGCTTGGCTGCTGGGCTCCGACTCGGTGATATCGTCGTTTCGGTCAACGGTCATCGTTTGCGCGATGCCATTGATTTTCGATTTTACATCGCCAATGAACTCGTCGAGGTCGCGGTGTTGCGTGGCGAAGAGTCGCTTATTTTCGAAATCGAGAAAGACGAGGACGACGATCTCGGCATCGAGTTTTCTGAGCCGTTGTTTGATCGCTTGCGGACGTGCAACAACAAATGCCCGTTCTGCTTTTTGACGCAAATGCCCAAGGGCTTGCGCAAGACCCTCTACCTCAAAGACGATGATTATCGGCTCGGTTTTCTGTATGGTAATTTTGTGACCTTTACCAATCTGGTCGAAGAAGACTGGCAGCGCATCGACGAACAACGACTCTCTCCGCAATACATCTCGGTCCATGCCACGGACAAAACCGCGCGTGCCGTGTTGTTGGGCAAAGTTGACGTGCCAAATGTCATTGATCAAATCAAACGGCTTGGTGAGATGGGTATTCAGGTGCATGCACAAATAGTCGCCATGCCAGATATCAACGATGGTGCGCTGTTGCATCAGAGCATCCGCGAACTCGCGGACATGTACCCGATCGTCGAAACCATAGCAGTCGTGCCGGTTGGGTTGACCAAGTATCGCTTTGAAGGCAAACGTCCACAAAGCATCAAAACAGCCATCGAAATCCACGAAGGCCCGGATTGGATCGATGCCAACTGGGAACGTCAGCCGTTGTGGGAGAAAGCCATCAAATCTGAGGATTTGGGGTATTGTTCACGACTCGGTGCTGCCACCGATGTGCCGATGCGCTGCTACAACGCCGAAGAAGCTGGGCGTGTGGTAGACATCATCGAGGCATACCAGACTCGCTACAACGAACTCCATGGGTGTTCGCTCGTCTATCCATCAGATGAGTTTTATTTGTTGAGCAACCGGCCACTCCCGGCTGCAGAACGATACGACGGCATGCCACAATATTCCAACGGCGTCGGCATGACCCGCGATTTCTTGGACGGTTGGCAGAAGGCCCAACGCAAACTGCCTGCCAAACTCAATGCGCCGACCGATGTGGCACTGATCTGTGGGACGCTTATTGCACCCACGTTGACCCGGATTGTCGAACGACTCAATCGTGTGGACGGATTGTCCGCCCGTTTGCTGCCGGTCGTGAATCAATTCTTTGGTGAGACGGTGACGGTGTCAGGCCTGCTCATGGGGCAGGACGTAATCCCGGTTTTGCGCGATTCAGGAGCAACACGTGCGTTGTTGCCACGGGTGATGTTTGACCACAAAGGTGAACTCACCATCGACAATATGACGCTGAGTGACATTACCAACGCATCTGGTGTTGCATGTGTCATGGCGAGCGAACCAGACGAGGTTGTACGCTACATCAAAGCGTTGACTCGGATAGAAGTAACGGTACAGGAATGAAACCAGTTGTTGCCATCGTCGGTCGGCCCAATGTGGGCAAATCGACGTTTTTTAATCGACTCATCGGTCAACGCAAAGCAATCGTCGAAGACCTCCCGGGGACGACGCGCGATCGCTTATACGGCGACTGCATATGGAACGGCCGTCAATTTACGGTCGTCGACACCGCCGGTTTGTTGTTCGAACACGACGATCTGACCGAAGGTACTCCCCAGAAAGAAATTGCCCGCCAGGTGCGCGAGCAGGTCAAAATTGCCCTTGCAGAAGCCGATGTGATGCTGTTTGTGGTCGATACCGTCTACGGTATCACTGCAGCAGACGACGAAGTCGCCGAAATGCTCCGCAAATCGGGCAAACCTATTGTGCTTGCAGCCAACAAAGCAGATACCCTGGCCAAAAACATCGATGCGATTGAGTTTTATAACTTGAACCTCGGTGAACCTATCCCGATGAGTGCGTATCATGGCGTTGGTACCGGCGATGTGCTCGATGCCGTGACTGCGTTGTTCCCGCCGAACGAAGAAGAAGAGCGCGACGAGACCGTCCGCATCGCCTTGGTAGGTCGTCCCAACGTCGGCAAATCATCGCTCCTCAACAAACTGGTCGGGAATGAGCGGAGCGTTGTATCGTCCATCCCAGGGACAACACGCGATGCCATTGATACGCCCATCGACATTGATGGTCAGCCAGGGATGTTAATCGATACTGCGGGCGTGCGCCGCCGTGGCCGCGTCGAACCTGGGGTCGAAAAACACAGTGTGTTGCGCACCTTGCGTGCGATTGAGCGCGCTGATGTTGCATTGTTGCTCATCGACGCCGAAGAAGGTGTCACGGCCCAAGATACCCATGTCGCAGGCATGATTCTCGAACAACACAAAGGCGTTTGCATTCTTGTCAATAAATGGGACTTGATTGTCAAAGACGACGAGACGTTCTATCACTTCACACGGCAGATCCGTGAGGCGTTCAAGTTTATCCCATATGCCCCATTGTTGTTTATATCGGCCAAAAGCGGGCAGCGTGTCGACC
>CAIZHO010000542.1 GCA_903932805.1 uncultured Roseiflexaceae bacterium
GGCCCTTTTCCCATGCCTATGCGTGGACCAGTGGATATGCGGCCAGGTAGTCACTCATCCCACCGGGGTAGACGACGCCCGCGATGGTTTTGCCGGATTGGATGAGGTACGAGGCGGCGACGGTGGCGCGCTGACCGCTCTCGCAGACGAGGACCAGCGGCGCTGTGGGCAACGCGGTCGTGGCGAGTTCGAGCAACGGGACGAGGTGCGCGTTGGGGATGGTGCCCTTGGCGTGCTCGAAGGGTTCACGCACGTCGAGGATGACTGCACCCGATTGGGCGTTGGTATGCAGGGTGTCGATGGTAATCACCGGCAATGCCTGCCCCTCACCCGCCACTGCGACATTACTGAGCGCATTGACCACGTAGCCGGCCTGCATGGCCAGGTGCATGGCTGCCTCGGCCGTCACCAGCGTGTCGGCATAGATGACCAGCGGGCGATTGCGCGCTACCAGGCCGGTCAATCGGGCGAGCATCAGGTCGACCGAATACGGGATGCTGATCGCACCGGCCAAGAACCCGGTGTGGAAGGCAGCGGTCGAACGAACATCAATGAGCGCCGCGCCGGCGGCCTGGGCAGCGCGAATCTGGGCAATCGATGCCGCCGCGGTGTGTGCACCGTAGTACCCCGCGGGCAACGGGAGCTCGCCGCGATTGGTGTTGCGGTGTATCAGGATGCTGTCAACGACTTCACGGACGTCTTGTGATAACCATGCGCTGAAGGTCGGCTCGTCGGGTGCTTGGAGCGCCCAATTGAAGCGCCGCTCGAAGCCAATCGTGCTCGATACTTTGCCGCTCATGGCACGCCCGCCGCATGCCGATCCGCCGAAGTGGCCGGGGAAGACTTCGACATAATCGGGCAGAGCCAGCAACTTCTGCATGCTGGCGTACTGTACGTCGGTACCGGTGCCGGCCAGGCTGACCAGATCGACGCGGCCGACGTCACCGACAAACAGCGAATCACCCGTGCAGACAAACCATGGATTGGTAGCACGTGGGGTGTCGCTGACCACATAGGCCATGTGCTCGGGCGTGTGCCCTGGGGTATGCAGTGCGCGGATGACGATATTGCCGATGTGGACTTGGGTGCCGTCATCGATGGGCTCGTGGGCATAGCGGACGTCGGCGATGCGTGGCGCGTAAATGGTCGCGCCGGTGAGTGCTTGGATCGCCCGACCGGTCGAATAATAGTCGGCGTGCATGTGTGTCTCGAAGACAGCCGTAATGCGCAAGCCTTTTTCGGCGGCGAGGGTGACGTATTGTTCTGCAGGAAGGCCGGGGTCGATGATGGCAGCCTCGCCTTTGGCGATACAGCCGATGAGGTACGACGCGGCGGCGACGGGTTCGAGATAGAGTGGACGAAATATCATGACAATACCTTTCACAACAAGAGAACAAATGCGCACGGCAGGATCAGCGCAGGCGCTGAGCGTCCACCATGAGCGACTGGACACGTTCGGCACGTGTGTCCATAGGCACATCCATCGCACTGGCTCGGCAGCTATGTCCTCCGTACGTGGTGAATGTCGCATTCATCATGCGCCTCACCGCGTAGGTGCCCCAGCGGCCAACACTTCGATTGCGAGCACACGCGCCTCGGTGCGGATGTCGGGGATGGCGATGCACTCCCACAACAGTCCTTTGCGAAGCGGGCCGATGGTCCACAGCCACGGGATGGTCTGGCCCGTCCGATCGAGCAACCGCGCATCGACATCAGTGGCAATCCCCAAGCGGAGGGCATCGGGATTGAGCAACCCGCGATTGCGCAGCGCGACACTCAGCGGGGCACTGAGCTCGCCATAGTCGGTACTCGGCCCGGTGCAGTTGATGATGTACGCCGCCGTGAGCTGCTCGCTGCCGGCGCTCGTACGCAGGGTAACCGTGATCGCATCGGGCACCATCTGGGCGGCACTTGCACGCCCCGTCACGATGCGCAATTGCCCCGTCTGCCGGGCGCGGTCGAGCTGTGCAGCCACGCTGGGGGCGATGCGGTGCCGATGGATGTCCCAATAAGCCCGCAGATGGCGTACAAAACGCCGCTGCGTGGTGGTACCAAACTGCTGCCACAGCCCCTGCGTGTGCGGCCGCAAGCTATCGACGACTGCCTGCCAGGGCTCACCAGCAGCAGCGGCGTCGGCCACTGCCCGACGGAAATCGCGGAGCAGATCGCTCAACGGCCGTCCCCCATCTGCCCGGCTGAATGGTGCAGGTGCGGTCGCTCGGGCGACGTGGCTACGTGGCACGTGCCCACGCCGAGAGTATGCCGTGATGCTGCCCCGATGCCCGGTTGCCAAGAGCATCAGGACGCTGTCGACCATCGTCAAGCCGGTCCCGATGATGACCACCGGCGCATCGGCGGGCATGTCGGTGGCGATGCGTTGCCAGTCATAGCCGGGGATGATGCGTGTTGATTCGGGAATCCAGCGCGCCAATGGATTGGCCGGTGTGTTGTGCCCGATGGCCAAGATGACTTCGTCGGCAGCGATTGCCGTGCCATCGGCCAGCATCAGCTGCGCACCGTGCAGACGGGGAACGATGTCGGTCACCAGCGTTTGCAGGTGCTGATACTGACCAGCACTGGCGGCAATCGCCTGCGCCAACGTCTCGCGAAGATAGACGGCATACCAACTGCGCGGTACAAATGCATCGGCGTCGTTGCCGGGGTGTGCCTGGTCGAGCCATGCGACGAAGTGGCCCGGCTGGTCTGCATAGGCGCTCATGTTGTACGCCCGCACATTCAACAACAGCCGCTCGTCTGTGGTGGCGTATGCAATCCCTGCACCGATTGCTGCTGGTTCGATCTGGATTATGCGGTCCGCAGCAGTGGCATTGCGGAGCAACGCCACTGCCGCGAGTACCCCGCTCGCTCCACCACCAATGATTGCAATCTGCATCGCACCCCCCTGTTCTCTCTATGCTGGCACTATAGCATAAAAGTATACTATGTCTATAGATTTTTCGAAGTTTGGTTCGATTGTCAGCAAACGTTCAGGTGCGGGTGCGTCACAGCGAGCTAATACTCGGTGGGCAGATTGGCATTGCGCCAGGCACCGATGCCGCCGATGACATTGGTGACATTGGTGAAGCCGTTCTGGAGCAGGAGGTCCTGCGCGACCTTGCTGCGGTTGCCGGAGCGGCAAAAGGCGGCGATCGGGCGATCCTTGGGGATCTCGGCGAGGCGAGTGGCGAGCTCGGGCAAGGGGATCAGGGTCGAGCCCTTGACATGCCCGTCTTGGGTGTATTCTTCGGGGGTGCGGACGTCGAGGACAAAGATGTCGGTCTTGGCATTGATGCGGTCGTTGAGTTCGGTGACGCTCATGTTCATGGGGAGTGCTCCTGCAAAAGATTGTGCATTTGGGGTGGACGCTGCGCCACAGGCGCTGAGTGCGATTGCGGCGACGGGGAGTGTCAAAAACAAGCGACGGGTGCGGTTCATGGGAGCTCCTTGGGCATTATGGATGCATCGTATGGTCGGTATGGTGTGTGGACATTTGGTCAGCCCACGTCTTGAGCAACGCGACCGTGGCGCTGTCTTGGCTCCGGAACTGAATGGTACTCATTGCACCGGCTGCAACGACCGTGACGGTGATGTCGGCCTGGTGCGCACGCAGGGCTGCGATGAGGTCTGGGGTACCTATGGCCATATCGTCAGCGTAGTCACCGGCTCGAAAGCGCGTTGCTTCAGCTTGCATGTGCGCCTGGATAGCCGAGATCGTCTCGGTATCGGCGTCTGACTGGGCCGTCATCACCATGTCGACGCCATCGGGTTGTGCGACATACTGATGGCTGCTTGCGCTGAGTGGCCCTGCCGCGGATACACCGTGTTCTGCGTGACCACCCACCAGCCCGTAATAGGGGATGAGGGTGACGAGGGCTATCCCCACAACGACAGAACCGACGAGCATGATCCAGCTATTGCGATCGAGTCGTTGCATGGCCTACTTCCGCGTGACCGGCAAACCGGCCGATTGCCACGCCATCATGCCGCCACTCAGGTTCTTTGCGTTCTCGTACCCTGCTCGCTGCAGTTGGGCATGGGCTGCGCCGCTGCGCGCACCGGACCGGCAGACGGTGACGACGAGGCGATCGGTGGGGATTTTTTTGAGTTGGGTGGCCAACTCACCGAGCGGGATGAGGGTCGCGCCGGCGATGTGCCCATCCCCGCGGAACTCCTGGGGCGTTCGGACATCCACGATGAACACCTTTTCTTTGGCTGCAATCAGCGCCGCGAGCTCTTGGGCACTCAGTCGATGTTCGCCACCCGATGCGGCGTTCAGCCATTTACGCACTCGTTGCAAGAGACTCATGCTGCACCACCTCTGCTAATACCTGCATTGCTTCAACAACTTGGGCCCGTTTGTCGGACGCGATATGATCGAGTAATCCGCCGAGTCGTTCGTTGCGCGCGGCTGCAATCGCCTGACTCTTGGACGCGCCTTCTGCGGTACGCCGCAACAGCGTGATACGTGCATCGGTTGATGCTTTATCGCGCTGAATCCAGCCGCGCCCCTCCAAATCTGCGACCAAGCGACTAACGGTGCTTTTGTCGAGATTGAGTAGCTGTGCCAGTTCTCGTTGCGGCATCGGCTCGGATCGCTGCAATGCAACCATCGCACAGGCCTCGGCCAACGAAACAGGGAAACCGCACGGCGTCGCATCGGGTCGGTGTAACCCCAATCCTCGAACAACACTCATCAACGCCTCTTGGAACACTTCTCGCTCCGGTTTGACCATAGTAGTTGCCCCATACAACCAATAACAGTTGTATTGTACAACTAATTAATACATTGTCAAGCCCACACGTGAGGATAATCCATATAAATCACGAACAACTGCGAATATTCACTAAAATACTTTATTATTGTGTACTTTTGCGCTAAAATACAGACACCCACGAACCTAGAAGAGTATGTACATGACAAACAAGCAGCCGCCATCGGTCCTTATTGTTGATGATGATGAGCAATACTGCCACATGTTGGCGGATTTTCTTGTTGCAGAGGGCTATGATGTCCATACTGCACACGATGGTTCGCATGCACAGGAGCTGTGTGTACGGCAGTCGTTTTCGTGTATTTTATTAGACGTTAACATGCCAACAGTAAACGGTGCGACGTTTTTGCAGTTATTGCGGGCGTTTTCGTTCACGCCGGTCATCATGTGTTCGGCGACATCCGGCGAAGGCGACATGGTGCACTTTTTTGCGTTAGGTGCCGACGATTACGTGAC
>CAIZHO010000543.1 GCA_903932805.1 uncultured Roseiflexaceae bacterium
GCCGAGGTCGACGTGGACATCGGTCACGGCAAGCTCGAAGCCGGCAATCCCTTCGACCTGATTGAGCTCGCGGATACACTGGAGCACGTCGACATCGTCGCTGCTGAGTGATACGATGACGGGGATGTCCCATGTCGCCCAGACCGCGGTACAGCGCCGGCCGACCCAATCGAGGCCGGGATCGTGCCACGGTTCACCGTAAATTATGCCCGCACGGTGCTCATAGAGGCGATTTGGTCCGTCTGGACTCCGCCCCGCGGCAGTAACCGTCGGTGTAATCAGCGCCGCCGGTGCAATATCCGTGACCATGGCCGCACTATGGATCCCAAACCCGAGGCTCCCTGCTGCGGCGATGTATGGATGTACCAGTGTGATGGCATATGGATGATGGGGAGCATATTCAACCATTGTGACTCTGTTACTAGAAGGAATACCGTCTGTGCCTACAGTATACCGTGTGCTCATCGTTGGCTTGGGGACCGCAGGGCGTGGCTTTGCGCAGATTGTGCACGAACAAGGCGCTCGTATTGCCAAACAAACCGGCGCAGCAATCCGCGTGGTCGGTGTGGTGACCGCCACTCGTGGCAGTGCCTATGATGCGAATGGACTCGATCTCGGTGCTGTATTGGCTGCCGAAACACTGCATTCGTTGCCGAGCGCCGTTGCCGATGATGCGTTGACCATGATTGCCACCCGCAGTGCCGATGTCATGGTCGAGCTCACGCCCACCAACCTCGAGAGCGGCGAACCAGCCACGAGCCACATCACGGCTGCGCTGCATCGCGGGATGCATGTCATCACCGCCAACAAAGGCCCCGCCGCGCTGCACCTGACTGCATTACGTGCGCTCGCCGCCCAAAAAGGATTGTTTTTGGGGATCGAAGGCACCGTGATGGCCGGTACCCCATCGTTGCGGTTGGGGTGGAGCAGCTTGGCTGGGGCAGATATCACCCGTGTCCGTGGCATTGTGAATGGAACGACGAACTACATCTTGACCCAAATGGAGCAAGGCCTCGACTATGCGGCCGCGTTGGCTGATGCACAGAAAATCGGTTACGCCGAAGCAGACCCAACGGGCGATGTCGAAGGGCACGATGCTGCCGGCAAAGCAGCAATCCTTGCCAATGTGTTGATGAACGCCGGTATGCGGCCGTCCGACGTTGCGACCACCGGCATCACTGGGATTTCGGCGGCTGATGTGGCTGCTGCGCAGGCGGCTGGTGAACGTTGGAAGCTCATCGCCGAAGTCAGCCGTGGCCCCGATGGCATCAAAGCGTCGGTCCAGCCGATGCGTTTGCCCAACAGTCATCCCCTCGCCGGCGTCGCCGGTGGGACCAACGCGCTCACCTACACGACGGATTTCGTCAACGATGTGACGATTATTGGTCCTGGGGCGGGGGCGTTGTCGACGGGTTTTGCGGTTGTTGGCGATCTGCTTGCGCTGCACCGCGGCGAACGCGAACGCGCCAATACATAAGCCCGGTCAAGGTCAGCGCTATCCCTGGGATGAATATCCATGGCATGCTCAGGTGGTAGCGCGCACCAAGAGTATAAAACAGGCCACTGGTTACCACACTACTAAACAGAAACATCGTTGCAAGCAGCTCGATGGTACTCGTTGGTTTGGTCATGTCGTGCTCCATCCGTACGGTGCATCGGGCATCGTACGGTTCCATTATACGACCCAGAGGTGCACCGTTGGACATCCACACGACGCCATTCGAGACACAGATGCTGCGCGATGCCACGTTGTTTGTGGGTCGCTGGGGTGAACTCCAACTCGTGATGCAAGCCATCGACAAACGACGTCCGGTCCTCGTCGTTGCGCCTCCACAGAGCGGCAAGTCGTCGTTGTTGTTTCACGCCGTGGCAGCGGGCGGCATTCTCCTCGATCACGACGACTTGCCCGCGTTTTATCTGGACATGGCTGAGTTCCCCGATATCGAAGCCGTCGAGACCACCATTGCCGAGGCATTTGCACCAGCCGGGACACCGTGGCTCCAAGCGATTCTCCGTCCTGATACCGCTCCGTTGCTGGCATTCGATAACATCGATGCCCCGCAGTTCGCTCCTCACCGTGATGCATGGATGGCGCAGGTAGCGGGCGAATCTGCCGCCGGCCGACTGCGGGTGATTGCTGCAGCCAGTCTGCTCGATGCGGTGCCGTCGCCATGGGAGCAGATCCATCTCGGCCCGGTCGGTCAGTCTTTTCTGCGCGAGTACCTCGATGTCTGTATCCCCGATGGACCACACCCGGATCGTGCCGACCAAACGTACATGGTGGCACATGCGCGTGGCCATGTGGGTACCTTGATTGTGATCCTCACCCTGTGGTATCGGGCGCAGCGGCACGCCGACCTCGACTGGCGTGCGCTTACTGCCGCGTTGACGCCGCCACAGGCAGGGCACGCGATGAGCGCATCACACACACAGGCTGATGCGTCACCGCTATCGACTGCAGAGCACACCGGTGGGGAATTACCAGTGCCCGCACACAGCGCACCGCCATCGACCAAACCCATGGCTGACGGCATCACGGTGGGGAACCTCGGGTGGTTCCTGTTGGTGAGTGTATTGATTGGTGTGTTCATCTGGATATTTGGGGGGCGATAGATGCGCATACTCTGGCTCGACGCGTTCCACGCAGGATCACACCGCTCTGTCGCCCAAGGCTATGCAGATCATAGTCGCCACGAGGTGACGCTCATCGGCATGAACGCAGCCGGTGGTTGGCGTTGGCGTATGCGTGGTGCCGCGGTGAGTTTTATGCAGCGCATCCACGAACGTTGGGGCAACCAGCCACTGACAGACCACTTTGATGTGTTGGTTGTCACCGACATGCTCGATCTTGCCACGTGGCTCGGTCTGAATCGCGACCGCGTACGTGGTCTGCGGGTCGTGTTGTATATGCACGAGAACCAACTGCTCTATCCATTGCCTGCAGGGCGTGCCCGGGACCACACCTGGGCTTGGATCAATTACACCAGTATGTTGGCAGCCGATGCAGTGCTGTTCAACTCGGTCTTTCATCGTGATAGCCTGCTAGCCGTACTGCCGCAGTTGCCGCGCACATATCACGACTTCCACGAACTCGATGTGGTCGCCAGTATCGCCCCAAAGTGTTCCGTCCTCTACCCGGGTGTCGATTTGCGTCGCTTCGATGGCGCGCAACCGGTTGCAAAAACGGGAGCATTGACGATTTTGTGGAACAGCCGCTGGGACTATGACAAGCAACCATTGGTCTTTTTTGCGGCAATCGAGGCACTCATTGCTCAGGGAGCCGATATCGCGCTTATCGTGCTCGGCGAATATGTCGACCAAGGCAATGCAGCATTTGCTGGGTATCGCGAGCGTTTGGCAGCACGAACGTTGCACTGGGGATACGTGCCCGACGCAGCGAGCTATCGCGACTGGCTGGTGCGCGCCGATATCGTGGTGAGTACTGCGATCCAAGAATTCTTTGGCATTGCCGTGATCGAAGCAGCCTATTGCGGGGCGGTTCCCGTGCTGCCGCGCCGCCTCACTTACCCCGAACTGGTGCCGCCCTCGCTCCATGATCTCTTGCTCTACGACACTGACGATGCACTCGTACCGCAACTCTTGCGCGTGCTGGCCCAGTATCACACGATCGACCGCCAGCTCATCCAATCGTGGGCGAGTCAATATGATTGGGTGCAGGTACGCGACCAGTACGACCATGCCGTGACGGGGCTGAGCGACACTCCCAGTTCGTGAGGTTTGGGGAAAAGGGTCTGGCCAAGACTGCCGCGAGCCATCAGGACTGAGCAATCGAAGACAGCCCCGGCCGGCGCAGCAACGCAGTTCTCGGCAATGGCTCGGCAGGTGAATCGCTGACCCGATGATGTGGTGAACGTTGGGGGACAGCATGACCCAACAGTCATGTCTTCGGGTGAGTCCGTTTTTTTCTGCAAAGCATAATGGTATAATTCTGCAATAACATAACGCAAAGGAGCACCAGCAATGAAGCTCACCTGTCTACAAGACAATCTGAAGCGCGGGCTGTCGATTGTCGGTCATGCCGTTGCAGGCAAAAGCACCTTGCCGGTGCTTTCGAATATTCTGTTGGCTACCGACAATGGTCGCCTCAAACTAGCGGCCACCAACCTCGAACTCGGCATCACCTGTTGGCTCGGTGCCAAGGTCGATAGCGAGGGTGCAGTCACGATCCCTGCCAAATTGCTGACCGATCTGGTGGGCAGTTTGCCCAACGACCGTATTAGTCTCGAGCTCGAGCCGTCGTCACAGAGCATCAAGCTGACCTGTGCCCGCTACGAAAACAACATCAACGGCATCAGCGCCGAAGAATTCCCCGATTTGCCGGCCCTCAACCAAGGCGAGCCCATCGCGGTCTTTGCCTGCGATGTATTGCGCGAGGCAATCGATCAGATTGCCTTTGCTGCTGCCACCGATGACTCACGCCCGGTCCTCACCGGCGTGTTGCTCCGCTTGCGTGACAACCATGCGACGTTGGCGTCGGCCGACGGCTATCGCTTGGCCCAGCGGATTATCCCGTTGGCGACACCCGTCGCTGAGCCGGTCGAGGTTATTATTCCTGCCCGTGCGTTGATCGAATTATCGCGTATCATCGCCGGGAGCGAGGGCGATGTCGCCATGACCATGACCGCAGGTGGCGGGCAGGTATTGTTCCACACCGAAGACATCGACCTCGTGTCGCGCGTCATCGACGGCAAATACCCCGACATCGAGCGCGTCATCCCACAGTCGTACACCACCCGCACCATCGTCGAGACCGCCGAGCTGGCCAAGGCGATTCGGGTTGCTGCGTTGTTTGCCAACTCTTCCAACAACATCGTGCGCTTGACCATCGAGTCCGGCAGCGACACCGCACCGGGGCAGATCCAAATCAGTGCCAACGCTGCCGAAGTAGGGAACAACAGCAGTAGCGTCGATGGCATGGTCAACGGCGAAGGCAACAAAATCGCCCTGAATGTGCGCTTTTTGCTCGAAGCCTTGAACGCCATGAAGACCAATCAAATCGCCATTGAGACACAGACCGAGCAGAACCCTGCGGTCTTTCGCCCCGTTGGTGTGGACGGCTATGTGCACATCGTCATGCCGATGATGGTACGCTAATCCCCATTCCGTCTTGAGCGCCGGCGACGAGCCGGCGCTTTTGCATCGCACAGAGGAGCATGTGCATGACTACCCCCAAACACGCGCTGGCGATAGGCGCGCACCCAGATGACTGTGAATTTGGTGCAGGCGGTACCCTCGCCAAACTGGCACGCGATGGCTGGCAGATAACCTACATCATCGTGACCAACGGCAATAAGGGCACGCACGACAAAACACTCAGCCCATTCGTACTGTCCGAAACGCGTGAAGCCGAACAACGGAACGCCCTCGAAATATTTGGGAACGGTCATCGCGTTATTCATTGCCGATACAACGACGGCGAACTCGAAGCGTCGATGGCATTGCGCCTCGAGATGTGTATCTACATCCGCACGCTCAAACCGACCATTGTGTTCACGCACGACCCGTGGAAGCAATACATGTGGCACCCCGATCACCGTGCGGTGGGGTTTGCGGTGCTTGATGGTGTCGTGTCGGCACGTGACCACCTGTTTGTCCCTGGCCTGCGCCAGGTCGGGATCGATGTCTGGCGTCCCGAGACGCTGTATTTGTGGGGTGCCGAGCAATTGGACCACTTCGAGGACATCACGAGTACCCTCGACACCAAAATCCAATCGCTGATCGAACACCACACACAGCTTGACAATGCCAAAGGGTGGGAAGAGCGGACCCGCAACCGGGCAGCCGAAGTCGGCGCCATGGCAGGGTTTGCTGCGGCCGAAGGCTTCAAAAAAATGATTGTCTGAGCAGTTGCGTTAGTTCCAACTCCAAGGGGGGACGTTCCCGGTAGGGACGTTCCCCTTTGGTATGGTGCGCAACTCAGTCCGTAGCAGGCGTATCAACGTACGCATCCGTGCATTGGTGTTCATGGTGAGCAACATCTGTTTGATGGCAGGTGCGAGTTGGAACGCATGCGCGATTTGCCAACTCAGCGTGTCGTCGTCGTCTGACCAATTGATGCGCTGCCGATGAAGCTCACCGACGGTCCGCATCACATCCATATAGCGCTCATAGACAAATGTGAACGCATGCCGGGCAGCGGTGTTGGCGCTACTGGGGAGCTCTGGCAGGGCGGTCCATTCTGCGATCAGATACGGCGAGCGCTGCACGATACCGGTAATGTGGATACGCGCCCCACCAATCCCTTGAATAAGTGCCCGGCCATCCTCTGCGATGAAATGCGATTCGATGCTCAAGAGGGTGCCGACATCGTGTGGCAGGCGTGATGGATACTCGTCACCGGTTGATGGGAACGCCATGATGCTGTCTTGCATGGTGTTTTGCAGATGTTGCGGGGCCGAATGATGCGCCGCGGGCTCGCACAAGACCACGGCAATGGGGACGTTTTGGACAATACACTGGGCAAACATCGTGCGGTAGCGTGGTTCGAAAATATGATACGTAAATGGTGCAGTGGGGAACTGCACCACAGACTGCAAGGGGAACAACGCAACCGTTGGTTTGGTTCGTTCACCCGTCATACGTCCTACTCCACCACTCGCAACATTACCAGACGCGGCACACCAGCCCTTTGAGGTACTCCCCTTCGGGGAAGCTCAGCAAAACAGGATGGTCCGGCGCTTGGGTGTGCCGTTCGATTACTTGTACATCTCGCTGTGCGTCAACCGATGCGCCAAAGATGACTTTTTGGAACAAATCTGGCGAGACCAACCCCGAACACGAGTAGGTCGCTAATAAGCCACCCGGTCGCAGTAACTTCATCGCCAACAGGTTGATATCTTTGTAGCCGTGTGTGGCACGATCGACCTGGGCTTGACTGTGGGCAAACTTGGGTGGATCGAGAATAATCATGTCGAAGCGGCGTTCTTCGTCGCGGTACTTGCGCAAGAGCTTAAAGACGTCGGCTTCGACGATTTCGAGCGGGGTGGATCCTGCGCCGTTGAGCTTGATGTCGTTTTGGAGGGCGTCGAGGGCCATCGCACTGCCGTCGACCGCGGTGATCGAACGCGCGCCGCCGAGGGCGGCTGCCACACTAAAGCCGCCGGTGTAGCAGAAGCAGTCGAGCACGTCGGCACCGTTGGCGTAGGCTGCGACCGCAATGCGGTTGAGGGCTTGATCGAGGTAGCCGCCGGTTTTTTGGCCGTTGTCGAGGTCCAACGTCTCGCGCAGACCGGTGGGGTGGTTGATTATCATCGTCTCGGGCGGGGCTTCGCCCCAGAGGACGCCATGGCTCGATGACAGCCCTTCGAGATTGCGCATCTCGGGATCGCTACGGTCGAAAATCCCTTTGGGCTGCATCAAATCGACAATCGCCTGGACGATGTCGGCACGCCGTTCGTCGATGCCGCGCGTCAGTAATTGGACCGACACATAGTCGCCATAACGGTCGATGATGAGGCCAGGGATGAGATCTGATTCGCCGTGCACGATGCGCATCGCATTGGCGTCGTTGTAGGCGGGGTGTTTGAGGCGCATGCTGAGTGCATTGGCGATGCGACGGCGGAAGTACAAGCCGTCGATCGGCTCGTCGTACTTCCATGTCATGATGCGTGCACGGATCTGGGATTGCGGGCTCCACAGACCGCGGGCGAGCCACTCACCGTCGTGGCTGTAGATTTCGACCTCATCGGCGTCGGCACTGGGACCACGGGCAATTGCCCCCGAAAAGATCCAGGGATGCCGGTTATGTACGGGCCGCTCGCGGCCGGGTTTGAGTTCGATCGATGACATCGGTTGTCTTTCGTTGCGAGACGCCGATGATTTCACCGGTGCCTGTATTGTACCCTAGCAACCGGCAATCACCACATCCTAGCGCATATGTGGCCGACACCAATCGGTGAACAGACTGAGCAGATTGTCGATGGTGGGCGTGACATCGCCGTCGCTGGGGATACGCTGTAACTCCGCCAGGAAGTAAATCATATAGTCAAAAAACTGCCGGTATGCAGCGTACTGCAGACGCACTTCATCGGGCTGATAGCTGGTGATGATACTCTGGTAGCCGGTGACGAAATCAGGATAAAACTCAAATACCCAGAGATCACGCTCGGGCTCGGATAGCCCGATGTAGTCCCAATCGATCAGATGCAGATGGTGGGCATCGTTGGCCACCACATTGCCGCCGGCGTCGCCATGGGTATAGACCAACGGCTGGGCAGGCAGTGCACGCATCGCCTGCTCGAAGTGCCGCAGGCGGGCATGATAATGCCAGAACGTCTCACGCCACGGCGCGAGCCGTTCGATGACCGCGGGGGACATCCCTGTGCCGTCAAACGCCTGCCTGCCGAGGGTGTCTAGCAGGCCGCGATGGGCGAAGTCGGCGATGCGCCGTGTCGGTACACGTGGATCGACCGGGACGCTATGGAGTCGAGCGATGAGTTGCCCGAACGCATACAGGTCGTACACCTCGGTCAATGGTGCTGTAATCACATGACTGACGGCGATGACCGCATCGCCCCAACGGGCCACTCCCGCGCCACTGCGGGTTGCAATCGGTGCGTTGATGCGGTCGCCCAATTGCTGTGACAGATAGGCATGGCTCGCGGCGCTGTGCACCAGGTGCGGCTTGAACAACGGCGCGTGGACGGCTTTCACAAAGACCGTCGTACCGTCAGTCAGGGTGGCGAAATGCGTCTGGGCCACCAGCCCACGTGGTGCATCGGTGAGTTGGACTACCGTGAAGGGGTATGCGTCGTTGAGGAACGTCAGCAGATCCATTCAAGCCCCCTACAAAAATCGTTGGAAGACTTGATTGCCGTACATCCGGCCGCGCGCGGTCAGCCGCATACCGACATCGTCGGCATCCAAAAGGCCTTCGGCGACACTCGCTGCGATCACGTCGCCGTGTGTCTGGCGGATGTCGAAGCCGGTGCGGTCGAGAATGTGCGCATAGCTGATGCCCATGTTGAGGCGCAACCCCATCATCATCGTTTCGCCCAAGACATCTGTCGGCGCCAAAGCAGTCGACTCACGCAGAGGCGAATTGAGCATGCCGGCGCGGTTAATGTAGTCTTCGACAGCGAGCACATCGACGAAGCGCTGGCCGTCGATATGGCCGTGCGCCCCGGCACCCGCTGCATGATAGGCGGCGTTGAGCCAATAGGCGACATTGTGGAGCCCTGCGTGCCGCGGCAGACCGCCGGGGCCGTCGAGGGGACCACGGGCCCAGTTCGAGATTTCGTATTGGTGGTAGCCAGCCGCACCCAAGAATTCCATCGTGTGTTCGTACATCGCCCCGGTCACATCGTCGTCAGGCACACTCAGTCGCCCGCCTTGGACCTGTGCATAGAGCGGTGTCGATTCTTCGAGGATGAGCGAGTAGATGGCGAAGTGGTCGACGTCCCACGTAGCCGCTTGGGCAAGTGTATCGTGCCAATCGGCGAGGGTTTGACCAGGCAGCCCAAAAATGAAGTCGAGATTGACCGAGTCGAAGCCGCCCGCCCGCGCGTCTTCGTAGCTGGCCCGTGCCTCGGCGGCGGTATGGATGCGGCCGAGCATACGCAGCAGGGGATCGTGCAGGCTCTGCACGCCCATGCTGATGCGATTGACCCCCATCGCACGAAGCTGACGCAGGTAGTCTTTGCCCAATACCGTGCCCGGATTGCATTCGACGGTGATTTCGGCGCCGGTAAACGGCACGACGTCACTGGCAGCCCGCAAAATCTGCTCCATTTGTGCGAGCGGCAACATACTCGGTGTGCCGCCGCCGAGGAAGATGGTCGGTGGCAAGTCAGCCCGCAACAAT
This sequence comes from uncultured Roseiflexaceae bacterium, assembly GCA_903932805.1. Classification (GTDB taxonomy): domain Bacteria; phylum Chloroflexota; class Chloroflexia; order Chloroflexales; family Roseiflexaceae; genus UBA965. The sequence continues at coordinate 9,824 of CAIZHO010000543.1, forward strand.
GGGTGCGCGCCGTGTGGCGCAATCAGGGGCATGCGCTCAGGTGGCAACGCGCTGAGTTCGTTGACCAGAGCGGCGC
>CAIZHO010000544.1 GCA_903932805.1 uncultured Roseiflexaceae bacterium
ACGGGTTGGCGGTGCTGTTCCGTGAAATCGGCTGGGGCAACATCAGTAGCTTCGGCCTGGGCTTGCATCTGACGTTGTGGATGGCCCATACTGTGGTGTCGTTTGCATTCATCGCGGCCATCCCATTCACCGGTTTGCGCCACCTGGTCTATACCCCGCTCAATACGTTCTTCAAGCGCACGCGACCACGTGGCGCGTTGGCACCGATTGCCGATTTCGAGGCCGAAATCGAAAAGGACGAGCCGCAGTTGGGCGTCGCCACCATCAACGACTTGACCTGGAAGCAACGCCTCGACCTCGATTCGTGTATGGCCTGTGGCCGCTGCCAGTCGGTCTGCCCCGCCCACGCGTCGGGCTCGAACTTGTCGCCCAAGTTCCTCATCACCAAAATGGCCGACATGCAACGCGGCCATGCCATCACCCTCAAAACCGGTGACCAGATGACCCTCGAGGGCAACGGCACCGGCCGTGGTGCCTTCGACGCCATCGGGTTGCTCGAGTCGGGTGTCTACGACGAAAACGAATTGTGGAGCTGCACCACCTGTGGCGCCTGTGTCGAAGAATGCCCGGCCATGATTGACCACGTCGACTTGGTGGTCGACTTCCGCCGCAATCTGACCATGATCCAGAGCGAAGTCCCCAGCGGCGTCAAAAAAGTGCTCGACGGCATCGAACGTGCCAATAACCCCTGGCGCCTGCCCCAAAAAGAGCGGTCCGCCTGGGCTGCTGGCCTCGATTTGCCTACCATGGCCGACAAAGGCAGCGCCGACGTCCTCTTTTGGGTCGGTTGTGCGCCGAGCTACGACGACCGCTCCAAGCGTACCGCCCGCGCCATGGCACAGCTGCTCAAGCAGGCCGACGTCGACTTTGCCATCCTCGGTGGCGAAGAGTGCTGCACCGGCGACCCCGCCCGGCGCATGGGCGAGGAGCTGTTGTTCAAGCAACAAGCCGAGACCAACGTCGGCACGCTGGGCCAGTACACCTTCAAAACCCTGGTAACCACCTGCGCCCACTGCTACAACTCGCACAAAAACGAATACAGCCAGTTCGGCGGCCGTGCCGGGATCGACTACCAGGTCATCCATCACACCGAGTACCTGGCCGGTCTGGTGCGCGACGACAAGCTCAAGCCCGTCACCGAAGTCAAACAAAAAGTCGCCTACCACGACCCCTGCTACATCGGCCGCTACAACGACGTCTACGACGCCCCGCGTGAGCTCCTCGAGTCGATCCCCGGCATCGAGTTGGTCGAGGCCCCTGGCAAGAACCGCAACAAAGCAATGTGCTGTGGCGGCGGTGGCGGCAACGTCTGGATGGAAGGCTACGGCGACAAAAAGACCAGCGTCATCCGCCTCGAACAACTGCGCACCGAGCAGCCCGACACCATCGCGGTCGCTTGCCCTTTCTGTATGGTCATGTTCGAGGACGCTGCCAAGACCATGGGCATCGATGATACCGTCGCCCGCCAAGACGTGGCCGAGTTGCTGCTCCAGTCGGTGACCGTCCACGAATAGTCATGTCGGTTTTTGGAAAAAGGACCCCGGCCAGCGTGCGCTGGCCGGGGTCTTGCTGTACCCGTGCGCGGGCGACTGTTGTGGTATATCAGCACCCGTTCGCCACTGGATTGCCGAGGGGTGCACGAAAACCGCACCGCGGGGTGTGTTGGGTAGATACCAGTGGTGTGTGAGGCGGGGGTTCATGCGCGCGGCGGAGCTGCGTCAGATGAGCCTATCAATACGCGGTGGTTGCATTGAGCAGGGCGCAATGCAATGCGCCCGTGGAAGAGCCCCCGTCGAAACGGTTCATACCCGCAGCAGCGCTGCGTCAGACGCACCTACCCATTCGCGGCGGATGCATTGAGCAGGGCGCATTGCAATGCGCCCGAAGGTTGGAGAATACGCGTAGGTCAGGCATTCCCCGCTGCATAGACCTCTATCCGGTTCAACACCGGAGTCGCTGCAGATTGTGTGATACGCAGACGGACTGCACTGGCCAACGACCCGCCCGCATCGACGAGGCGTCGGTTGCCGATGGATTGTCCGTGTGCGATGACGTCCCAGCTACCTTCACGTTCGACAGCGATCTCCCAGCCTTCGATGCGCTGCCCAAGCGGCAGGTACTCACCCACCGCGATAATCCCGATCGGCAGCGAGCGATCGAAGCGCACCGTCACCGTCGGGGTTTTGTCGTCGTCTGCAGCAGCCCAGTAGGTATCGACCCGGCCATCACACAGTAATTGACCGGCGGTAGTTGTCAGGCTCGCATGCACCGACGAGGTCGTTATGCGGGCGGCGCGACACAGCGGTTGCGCCGTGGCAGCAGCCCGAAGCGCCGCAAAGCCCAACAGCGCCGCACGGTCCAACGGATGCACCTGGCCCGTCGGTGCAACCGGCAAATTCACCAGCAGATTGGCGCCACGGCCCACCGAGGCGAGGTATAGCTCCAACAGATTGGCGGGCGTACGGACCTTGTCGTCCTCATGGGCGTGATAGAACCAGCCCGGGCGGATCGACACGTCGCACTCGGCCGGGAGCCAGCTCGTGCCTGCACGCTGGCCACTGTTGAGGATGGCAGGGTCTGCGAAGCCCGGGTATAGACCTGCACTGTCGATAGTAGCCCAGCAGGGGTCGCCGGCGACGCCGTGTTCGTTGCCCACCCAGCGCACATCCGGTCCCGCATCGCTAAAGATGCATGCGTCGGGTTGGAGCTCGCGCACCAGCGCATACGTCGCCTCCCAATCGTAGTACGCGGTTGCATCGATCTTGCGCACTTCGTTCGCCCCGCCATAATACCCATCACCGCCGTTGGCGCCGTCGAACCAGATTTCGAACAGCGGCCCGTAGTTTGTCAGCAACTCGCGCAGTTGATTGCGGTAGTAGGTGATGTACGCCGGCCTGCCGTACTCGGCGTGGTTGCGGTCCCAGGGTGAGAGATAGATTCCAAACGGCATTCCGACCGCCGCACATGCTGCTGCCAGCGCTTTGACGACATCGCCCTGGCCGTTCTGCCAGCGACTGTTCGCAACGGTATGCGCACTATATGCCGACGGCCAGAGACAAAAGCCGTCGTGGTGCTTGGCCGTCAAAATCAGCCCGCGCATCCCACCGCGCAGA
>CAIZHO010000545.1 GCA_903932805.1 uncultured Roseiflexaceae bacterium
CGGTCTGCTGGAGCAGTGCGAGCACGTCCCCTTCTGCAACAGTATCTCCGCTATCCACGAGAACTTCACTGACCACACCGTCGCGGCCAAACCCCAGTTTGCTCGAGTCTACCGGTGTTGCCGAAACAGTGTCATTGATGATGCGCTCGACGGTGCCGGTTTCTACCGTGAAGGTAGGTTCCTCGAGCGCTGGGTCACTCGGGATTGCCGTCGGCGTGGGAGTGAGTGTTTGAGCACTAGAAGCACAACTCGCAAGAATAAAAAGTCCAGCGATGAGCAGTTGATGGAGTGGTCGAACCATCTCTTTTCCTATCTCTGTATTCACAATGCCCTGCCAGGTCCTGGCAGGGCGTCAACAAACTGTACTAAGGGGCGCGCGTAACTCCGTCTAATGGGACAGGTTCTTGGTCGGTCAAATACCCTTTGTAGGTTGGGTCGACCTTTTTGGCACATTCCAATTGACCACCCGTGTTTGCATCGATTTGTGCGACACAGGCGAGGTACGCATTGGTCGTTTCTTGTGCCTTCGATAATGCAGCCGTCGGGTCCGTTTTGGTCGTCAAAATCTTATCGAGCGCTTCACTCAGCCAGTACCCTTCGAACATATAAAAGCTATTCGGGTTACCGTTGTAGCTTGCAGGCTGCTCAAGCATCTGTTGCATCGTGTCGCGGAGTGGTACAAGATACGCGTTTGTTTGTTCAAACACCGGCGAGTTTGCCGCCGTCGTGCGTGCAGGGATACCACCATAACTGAAAACCGCTGACTGGTTCGAGAGATAATTGATCAGCTTCATACAGGCTTGAGGGTTTTGCGAATTCGCCGAAACATGGAAACCCGTTATGCTCAAGTCAGCTGATTTTACACCTTCTGCACCAATCGGGAGCGGTGCCATCAGCGCAGGCGTCAGTTTGGGCGCACCAGGGTCGTTCTGCATGTTCACCGGGTCAAAGCTCCCCAGAGACATGTCGAACCACATCCCCAGCTTGCCCTGTGCCTGTAGGTCATAACTCGGGTCGTTGACCGCAGGATTCGAATCAACACGGTAATACAACACCGGTGTTGGCATGACACGGTGTTCGGTAGCAAGGGCAAGGAACCACGAGATTGCTTTGACTGCCGCGGGTGAAGCGAAGGTCACCCGCAGATCTTTACCTTCCCCGCTGGTGAGTGCACCACCAAATTGACCGACCCAAAAATTGATGTCATTGAGATAGTTACCCATGGATGAGTACCCATATGTTCCGTTCCCAGTGAGAGCTTTGGCTGCCTGTAGGAAGTCCTCAGGGGTCCATTTCGCCGTTGGGACGTCGACACCGGCTTTGGCAAGCGCATCAGGGAAGTAGACGAGCCCCCGTCCGGTGTACGTATACGGGTACCCAAATAGTTTGCCGTCTTTGGTCATCATCGAAAACAATGTCGGCGGGATGTCTTGTGTTTCCATCGTGCCGTTTTCGTCGATGAGGGGCTGTAGATCCATCACCGATGCGATTTCCGCCTCGGTCGACGGCATGTTGACCCCCCAATAAAAGCAATCGGTGCGGTTCGCCATATCCGTAAAGCTGAGGGTCGTGGTCATCGTGTCGGTTGAAAGCACCTTGACAAAAAGATCTGGTTCGGCACTTGAAAGCTCACGCACCTGCCGTCGGATATCTGTTGCTGAGAGTCCATATGCTGCATAGGTGATGGTAGTTTGATTGGGTTTGGCCTCTTGCGCTGACGGTGTGGCTACCACAACAGGCCGAGAGTCTGGCGTCGGACTCGGCGTCACGTTCCCTGTTGCAATGTTTGATTGCATGTTTGCATAGGCCTGCTGGAGGGCTTGTTCTGGAGTTTTGGATTCCTGTTCAAAGAGTGAAAACGTCGCATTGAGCACGTTGTAATACACCGTGAACTCACTGTTGGGCGGGAAGCGCATAGGCGGGATATTCGCAATGGTATTTGCATAGGTCTCGTTCCGCGCTGTTTCTTCTGCAGTCACAGGGGGGAACTGTTCGTTGAGCGATTTTCGTGTATAAAAATACCCCGGCATGTTTGAAGACCGTGAATCATTGGGTATCGGTTGCCGTGTCAACCATTCGACAAAGGTCCAAGCTGCTTGAGGTGACCGGGTGCCACTGCTAATGATGTATCCTTCGGCATAGGTCATCGTGTCTATGTATGACCCATTTGGCATCCGCGCCGATCCGATCTCGAAGGGTACGGCACGTGCTTGGTCGCCGCAACAGAGGGCTGCTTCGTTCCACATGGCGACTTTCCCGTCGCGCACCATCTGAGTTGGGTCATTCAGCGTCGAAGGGTCTTTGCTGGCGTCGGCTCGCTCCATACCGACACCATAGCTACTGCCAGGACCAAGTACCACGCCGCGATCCACATAATCCTTGTAGAGCCGCAGTGCCTCGATGATTTTGGGGTCGTTCCCTTTGAAATCCTCAGGCTTCATTGACAGCGTGTCAACCCCTACTTTGTCGAGCAAGAAGTTAAACAAAATATTGCCGCCTGTCGCGTCGTACCAGCCGTACTGCTTCACCACACCGTTTTCTTTGATGGTGAGCTGCTCTGCGACCGCGATCAAATCTGCGAACGTCCAATTTTGCGCAGGATCGGGGATAGCAGCTGCACGGAACAGGTCTTTGTGGTAACTCAATGCCACCAAGCTAATGGCTCGCGGCATAATATGGACTGCCTCGTCGCTGGTGTATCGTTCGAGGATCCCCGGGTAATAATCCGCACGATCAAACGCGGTGTCTGCGTCCATGTATGGTTTGATGTCGAGTGCCAAACCCGCTTTAACGCCTTCGTTGTTCAACCAAAAAGACGGCGCAACGTCAACCGCACTCACCATGCGGCGCAACATACTAGTGTTTGATTCAGTAGGGTAGTTCCCCGATGCATCAGGGTATGTTTGGGTTACATCGTCGAGTGGTACAAGGACTACCGTTACTTCGGGGTTTTCTTGATGAAACCGTTCAACAATCGTCTCGTAGACGGTCCGTTCATAGTCATAGACCCCGAACGCGATAGTAGCGGTGCTCCCATCCTGACCGTCAGGATTATTCGGGACTGCGGTTGAATCACCAGCGGGAATGGTAGGGAGTGCTGCATTACCAGTGCCACACGCATGCAAAAGCACTGCACAAGCGCACAACATACCAAGAAATTTATGTTTCAACATACATGCCCTTTTCTTACCTTGTAACGTAAATCCCATTATACCTGTCAAGTGATGCGCATACGTCAAAAATCCATGAGAGAACGATGCAAATTGCTTGTATGCACGGTTACTACTAGCATTCTGCGAGGGGTATGCTCGCTCAGTCGATTCGGCTACATGATGTGCGTCGCTTTTGCCATCAGTGGAGCACCTGCGATAGCCAAATCGACACGTGGTCAATCAACGGTATGCTATACTTACGAACGTATAAACGACGCAACGGAGCATACATATGCCCCAGCCACACGATCGCGGTGGGCGGGATCGCCTGTCAGCGGTCATACATTTTTTGGGCGACCTCCTCGGTGATGTCATACGTGCCCAAGCTGGTACAACGGCGTTCGACAACGAAGAAGCCGTTCGTGCACTGAGCAAAGAACTGCGCGCTCATCCGTCGGTTCAACGCACCCGTGCTCTGCAAAGCAGGATAGCGGCGCTGGACATTGCGGAACTCAAAGATCTCATCAAATCATTTAGTACATATTTTGCACTGGTCAACCTATCCGAACAATTGCAGCGTACATGGGTACTCAACGAACGTGAACGCCAGTCACGTCGAACACACGAGCCGACGCACGAATCCATTGGTGAAGCTGTTCGTGACATTGTGCGTCAGGGCGCAACTGCGGCTGACATCCAGCAGTGGTTGCATCATGCGACCGTTCGACCCGTCTTCACTGCCCATCCCACCGAAGCCCGCCGTCGCACCACCCTCGATAAACTCAGACGCCTGGTGACATTACTCGATCCGGTTGCACATGACACCTCGCATTTGCAGGATGCAGATGTCGTCGCAATCGCCCGTGAAGAAATCGTCGGGCTTTGGCAGAGTGATGACATTCGTGTGGTCCGACCAACAGTCATTGATGAAGTCAAAAATGGACTGTATTACTTCGAACAAAGCATTGCTCGTCTGATTCCTGCTCTGTATCGTGACCTCGAACGATCATTGGCGAGTGCGTTCCCCGATACGCAATGGAAAATACCTGCGGTATTACGATTTGGCTCATGGATGGGCGGTGACCGCGATGGCAATCCTTTTGTTCGCCCCGAAACAACGATTGAAGCAGTGCGCCTTATGCGTCTCGCAGCACTTGAGTTCTACGCAAACGAAGCAGACAAACTCAGCCGCCGACTCAGCAACTCAGACCGTCAAGTATCTGTCTCAGCCGAGCTCTTGTCGTCGCTTGCCGCAGATGCCATACACTTCCCCAGTACTGCCGCTGAAGTGCTGCAACGCTATCCACATGAACCATACCGGCGCAAAATGCTCTTGATTGCGCACCGTTTGCGTGTCACGATGAACCACACC
>CAIZHO010000546.1 GCA_903932805.1 uncultured Roseiflexaceae bacterium
CATCCGTAGCCGGCTTGCCACACGGCACTCACGACCAAGAACTTGCCCAGGAAGCCGACCGTCGGCGGTACCCCGGCCAGTGATAGCAACGCCAAGCCCATGATGCCGGTCAGCCACGGATTGCGGCTCCAGAGCCCGCGCAAATCAGCGATGGTGAGATCTCGTTCGTCCGAACCCTCGAGCGACATGATAACACCGAAGGCTGCCAAATTGGTGAGGGTGTATGCTGCCAGATAAAAAATCGGTGCTCGCAAGCCGCTTGCCTGGGTGCTTCCGAGGACTCCGAGAAGCACGAAGCCTGCATGACTGATGCTGGAGTAGGCCAACATGCGTTTGAGGCTCGTCTGGTTGATGGCAACAACCGATCCAACCAGCATGGTCAACACGGCCAGTGCCATCAAGACGGGTGCAATCACCTGTGCCTCAGGGCCAAGCATTTGGACCAGTGCAATGATAGCAATAAAGCCAGCGACTTTGGAGCCGACTGACATGAATGCCGTTATTGGGGTTGGTGCGCCTTGATACACGTCGGGTGTCCACATGTGAAAGGGTACCAATGATACCTTGTACCCGAATCCGACCAGCATCAGACCAATCCCACTAAAGAAGAGCCCGCGTTCGATCCCACTACTGGGGATGCGTGCAGCGATTTCGCTCAGGATGAGCGACCCGGTAGCGCCAAAAGTCAATGCAATGCCAAACACCAAGAAGCCTGCGCCAAATGCACCGATGATGAGGTACTTCAGGCCTGCTTCTTCGGACGCAATGCGTGGATACGCGATGGCAGTCAGGACATACAAGGCAATGGACAGTAATTCGAGACCCATAAATAACGTGACCAAGCTCGAACCTTGGGCCAAGAGCAGCATGCCACCGGTTGCCAACAACATCAGGACATACGTCTCGCCGCGTTCGATGCCTTGCTTGTGCATGGCATCACTGGCAAACAAGATACTGATTGCGGTTGCAAACAAAATGATGCTGTTGATGATCAACGTAGACGGACCGAATGCAATTGCATTTGCCATCGTCGTCCCTGATTGACTGTACGGGCCGGCGATGAGCGCCGCGATGGTGGCGATCAGTGCCAACACTGCGGTGATGCGCTTCTGTGCGGTTGGGATGAGCAAATCGATAAGCAAGAGCGCAGTTGCAGATACAAAAATGATGAGTATCTGCAGGATGACCATGTACTCTATGCCTGGCAACGCAATCTGTGCCATAGTGGGTACTCCATTACATACGGCCTGAGGTGCCGATTAGCGAGAACTGGCGGTCAGACTCCGTACGAGCTCGCTGACACTGGCGTTGGACACTGATGTGATGATGCTTGGGTACAACCCGATCACGATCATTGCAATGACCAGCAGACTCAAGACTGCGATTTCGCTGGTCTTGGGCTCGTGAATGGCGTGCTCTTCGGGAGCAGCCCCCATGAACACCCCGCGGTACATCCGAAGCAAGTAGGCTGCAGAGAGGATGATACCGATGACGGCGACGCTGACGTACCCATACCCGAGTTGTGGAGCCAACCAAGCCCCTTGCATGCTCAAGAACTCACCGACAAATCCATTGAGTCCTGGAACGCCGATTGATGCAAAGACGGTAATCAGTGTCAGCGTACCGAACGTCGGGGCTGTTAACCAAACACCCGAAAAGTCCTCACGGTTGCGGCTTCCACGTTGGGCAGCCAACATGCCTACAATCAGAAACAGTGCCCCGGTGGTCAGACCGCTGTTGATCATGGTGATGAGTGCACCGGTAATGCCCTCAATCGTTTGTGAAAAGATACCCAGCATCACGAACCCCAAGTGACTGATGGTGGCATACGAAAGCAACACCTTCATGTCCTGCTGGCCAAATGCGATCACCGCACTATAGAGAATGCTGATGACTGCCAAGATCCCGATTGCTGGGGCTGCCCATACCGCTGCATTGGGGAAGAACGGCAACGCGAATCGTAACATGCCGTATGCACCAATCTTCAGGAGGATACCAGCGATGTCGACCGAACCGTTGCTCGGGGTGGCTGCTTGTGCTTGCGGCATCCATGTGTGGAATGGCCAAAGCGGTGTTTTGACCGCGAATGCCAGGAAGAACCCAGCAAACAACAGACGTTCGAGTGTCTCGTCCAACACCAGTGTGCCGTTCAGTACGGCGCCGCTGATGATGACGGAGTCAAAGGTCATCAACCCTGTCTGCTGGAAGTGTGAAACCACCAGCCCAGCGATGCTTGCCAGCATGAAGACCGATCCGACGAACGGATAGACAAAAAACTTTACTGCAGCTGCTTTGGCATCACCGGTACCCTGCGTGGCAATCAATAGCGCGGTTGGTACCAATGTCAGTTCAAAGAAGACATAAAAGAGCAACAGGTCAGTCGCAACAAATGCGCCGATCAGCGCTGCAGACAAAACCAGAATCAATGCGTGGAATGATTTCTGGTGTGTTGTGTCGTTGCGTGCAGCATACAGTGCCAATGGTGTCAACAGGGTAGCCAATACGACCATCCAGACGTTGATACCATCGAGGCCGACAGCGTACTTGAGGCCAATGTCGGCGAGCCAGTCGATTGATTCGACGAATTGGTATCCGCCGATCGGTTGCAACGCTGTCAATGCGTACACTGCCAGAACCGCGTTGATAGAACTGAAAAGCCACGCAATCGTTCGTTGCAATGAACGTGCACTCGACGCAGTCAATCCGATGAGGACAGCACCGACCAGTGGTGTGCCAATCAAGAGAGAGA
>CAIZHO010000547.1 GCA_903932805.1 uncultured Roseiflexaceae bacterium
CCCGCCGAATAACCTACCCCCGCAGCGCCCAGGGCACCGTCCCTGGGCGTTTTCTCTATCCAAAAGGAACAGCATGAACGCAGACATTATCCAATCCGCCCTGCACCTGGTCGATGTCGCCCGTGCCCAACAGCTCGACATCCGACTCCTCGGCGGCGTCGCCGTTGCTTTGCATTGCCCAGACAGCAACAACCCCGGGCGGAGTTACCGCGACATCGATGCGTTCATCCCTGCCAAAACCCAATCCAAAGTAAGCAGCGTACTCACCACCGCCGGCTATGTCGCCGACCGAGAATTCAACCTGCTCAATGGCGACAGCCGATTGCTGTTCCACGATCCACGTACCCAACGCCAAATCGATGTCTTTGTCGGCAAATTTGCGATGTGTCACAGTATCCCACTGACCATTGGCACCGACCCGTATACCATCCCCATTGCCGAACTTCTGTTAACCAAGCTCCAGATTTTCGAACTCAATGCCAAAGACGCCTACGACGGCTGTGCGCTCCTCCGGACCATGCAGATCGGCACATCCCCCGCACAGCAACCAGCACGTGCACGCATCGCCGCGTTGTGTGCTGCGGATTGGGGGTTATGGCGCACATTCACCATGAACCTCGAGCGCTGTAGCCAATATGCGCTGACGCACCACCCCGCCGAGGCGCACGCGGTCAAAACCGAAGTCGACGCACTGCTGGCGAATATCGCAGCAGCACCCAAGACGTTGGCGTTCAAAACGCGCGCATTGGTCGGTGACAACGTACGCTGGTATGAGCTGCCCGAGGAAGTCGAACGCTGACTCCCGGTAGCTATGGTATACTTTGCGCATACAACTGGGGTTTTTGGAGAGACAGAGGCCTATGTTCAGCAAGATTCTCATCGCGAACCGTGGCGAAATCGCCGTCCGTATCGTACGTGCCTGCCACGAGCTCGGGATCCGCGCCGTCGTCGCATATAGTGAAGCCGACCGGTATTCGTTGGCTGTCCGTACCGCCGACGAAGCAGTCTGTATTGGACCGGCTCCTTCTCCTCGCTCATATCTCAATCAATCTGCACTCATCTCGGCAGCGCTCATTACCGGGTGCGAAGCTATCCACCCGGGCTATGGCTTTCTGTCCGAGAATGCTTACTTCGCCGAAATCTGCGCCCAATACGGCATTACCTTCATCGGGCCCAGCCCGGACGCCATACGCTTGATGGGTGACAAAGTCGAAGGCCGCAATACCATGCGCGCCGCTGGCGTGCCCATTGTCCCCGGCTCGGATGGTGAGCTCCAGTCCATTGAAGAGGCCATCGAACTGGCCAATGCAATGGGCTACCCGGTGCTCCTCAAACCAGCCGGTGGTGGTGGTGGTCGTGGTATGCGTGTCGCCAACGACGAGGCCGAGCTCAATCGGTTCTACTTGACTGCCAAAAGCGAAGCCGAGGCTGCATTCGGCAACGGCGCGCTCTTGCTCGAGAAGTACCTGCCCAAAGTCCGCCATGTCGAGATCCAAGTGCTCGCCGATACCCATGGGCACGCCATTCACCTCGGTGAACGTGACTGCTCATCACAACGACGCCACCAAAAAATCGTCGAAGAAGCTCCTTCCCCCGCGGTCAGCCCAGAACTCCGTGCCCGGATGGGCGAGGCAGCCCTCAAGGGCGTGCGCGCCATCAATTATGTCAACGCGGGCACGATGGAGTTTTTGCTGGATCCAGAGGGGAACTTCTATTTCATCGAAATGAACACCCGCATCCAAGTAGAACACCCGGTTACCGAGCTGGTCACAGGGATCGATTTGGTTCGCTGGCAATTGCGAATCGCATCGGGCGAGCATTTGACCGTCCAACAAAGTGACGTGCAGATCCGCGGGCATGCCATCGAATGTCGTGTCAACGCCGAAGACCCGGAACGTGACTTTATGCCATCAGTCGGAGAGATTCAGTACTACCTGCCCCCAGGTGGTCCCGGTGTACGCGTGGATTCCCACCTCTACCCTGGGTACATGGTACCCGGCAATTACGATTCACTGCTCGCCAAAATGCTCGTTTGGGCACCCAACCGCGAAGAAGCCATTGCGCGCATGAAGCGTGCCCTGACCGAGACCGTTATCCATGGCGTCAAGACGACGATTCCCTTTCAACTGGCGTTGCTTGATGATGACGTCTTTGTCGATGGTGATATGTCTACCCGCTATGTAGCCGAAATCATGACCAAGTGGCTGGCCAGCAAAACCACCGCATAACATCTTCTTGTGCGTGTATCGCCAGGGTCGTCGTCGACGGCCCTGGTTTTTTGTGTGCGATACGCTTGGATCAGTGTTGTTCACCCTGACTTCACGTTGCACGTATCGATGTGCGCTATGATGAGGTACGTGCGCAAATGTCCTCTTGGCTGCACACACATGTGATGCACACGCTGCATCGGTAGAAAGGCTCCACCATGAACGTCACACAGAAAGTCATCGTCGTCACCGGCGCAGGCAACGGCATGGGTCGCGAGACAACGCTCGAACTCGCCCGGCGCGGTGCAACCATCGCAGCCGTCGATATCAATCAGACAACCCTCGACGAAACCGTCGCCCTTGCGGGACCTCATGGCTCATGCATCAGCACGCATGTCGTCGACGTGACCAGCATCGAGCAGGTCAGCGCACTCCCCGCCGCTGTTATCGGACTGCACGGCAGCGTCGACGGCCTGATCAATGTGGCCGGGATTATCCACAAGTTTCGCAAGGTGAACGATTTGTCGTATGACGAAATTCACCGCGTCATAAATGTGAATTTCTACGGGACAGTGCACATGGTCAAAGAATTCCTCCCGCATTTACTCACGCGTCCCGCTGCCCAAATACTCAACATATCGAGCATGGGTGGGTACATTCCGGTACCCGGACAAACCATCTACTGCGCATCCAAAGCAGCCATCAAGCTGTTCAGCGAAGGCTTGCGGGCAGAACTCGCAGGCACCAACGTTGGGGTGAGCATCCTCTTCCCGGGCGCAATCGCGACGAACATATCCGTGAATTCGGGTGCCGCCACCCAAGCCGAGGTCGATGCGATGAGCAAACAAGGCACGACCACCATCAAAACAACAGCTGCGGATGTCGCCGGCAAATTGATTGTCGGCGCGTTCGAGGGCAACCCGTTCCATGCGTTTGCTGGGTCAGATGCGAAGTTAATGTACTGGTGGGGCAGGCTCCTCCCCGAAGGGGCTGCCAACATGATCCAAAAGCAGATGGCAAGTCTGCTGAAGTAACGCTCTATCGCCCGCGACCGCTCCGTGCACCGCGCACGGAGCGGTTTTCTACATCCAATAATCTCTCTCGTGCGTAGCGTATGTAGAGCGTGGTATTGAAAGGAATCCTGTCGTGGCCAAAATCATCTCTCCGACCGTTGAGTGGAACAACGTCATTGCGCAAACCAAGGCATTGGTCCCTGAAGCATTCAGTAGCGACGGTCGGGTATTGAACCTCATCGAAGGTGCATGGGGCCATCCCGGCAATAGCAAGATGGTCATCTCGCCCATCGATGGCACTCAGTTGGGCAGCTTACCGATGATCGACCTCGACGAAGCAAAGCGCGCAGTCAAATATTGTGCTGTCGAGTTCAAAACCTGGTCCAAGGTATCACTCGATCAGCGGAAACA
>CAIZHO010000548.1 GCA_903932805.1 uncultured Roseiflexaceae bacterium
ACCGCCGAACTAATCGGCAAGCTCCAGGCTTTGACCAGCGGGTATATGGATTATTTTTATCTGACCAAAGCAATTGTCGCCCAACAGCAGAGCGGCATCCCCACCCGCGCCGAGGTGGTCATGGACGTCGAACGACGCCTCATCGAGCGCTATGCCGATGTCCATCTGTGCGAAAAGCCGGCCGAACTGATGGAACGTGGTGGTGCCTATTACTCGACCGCCGCTGCCGCACTGATCTGCTCGCATCACCTCGGGGACGGCGCGACCCATGTCGTGAATGTCCGCAATGATGGTGCATTGCCCGACTTGCCCGCAGATGTGGTTGTCGAGGTGCCGTGCATGGTCGATCGGTCCGGCGCGCACCCCCTGCGCCATGCACCGTTGGCACCGGTCATGCACGGATTGACGAGCCAAGTCAAAGCATACGAGCAACTGACCATCCGGGCAGCCGTCGAAGGGAACGAAATGCTTGCCTTGCAGGCGTTGCTGAGCAATCCGCTCGGGCCCGATGCGTTGCATGTCGAAGAAGTCTGGCACGACCTGCGCCGCACCAATGCGTCATGGATCGATCGGTTGTATGGTCCGGGCACGGCAGCGCCTGGTGTGGTGCGGTAAAATGCACGAAATTATTCCGAATGAAAGTCTGTGATGAATACGACCGATTGGTTTGTCGGGAGTGCCAGCCGCGCTATTAACCCAGATCCTGTAGAACGTGCCGGTCATGCGACGTTTGCGCATGTCGGTACCTCGCTGATGGTGCACGCGGTCGGATTCCGTGGCGAAGACTGTCTGCTGGCCCTTGTTGTCTGCGACATCGAGCATCCCGAGCGCATCGATATTAGCTCGTTGACCTTTCACATTAATCTGCACCCCATCACCCCCGTCGAGGTCATTTTGGTCGCCAGTGGCACCCGGCGCAGTCCCGACTACGGCTCGACCAGTGCCACCTACCAACACCAGGTCGTGCATGCAATCACGGATTGTGTCATCGACGCGCTGACGTTTGGCTGTCCGGCGCAGATGCGGGTGACGCCACACGCCATCCAGTGGCGCAAGTTCGACGAGCAGCCCATCGCCACAGTGGCACTGCATGGAGCGGGGACGCGTCTGAGCGATGCCGATTTGACCGCCTGCATCACCCAGTGGCAGGCACCGGTGTTGCATGTCACGCAGGCCGTGGACCACGGGGACGTCACACTGGCGCAGATGTTCGCCGACATAACGTCTGCCGCCACGGCACCGGTCACCCAGGTTGCATGGCAGCATGACGGGCAGCGCTGGCTTGTGACGATCAATGACACGCAGCTGCATGTGGTCCCAGACCGACAACCACTCAGTAACGGCATGCACACAATCGCCATCGACCCGGCGGAGACGCACAATGAGTAACCTCGAACGCTGCGTCTGGTGTGGCACTGATGCGTTGTACACGGCGTATCATGATCGCGAATGGGGCGTGCCCCTGCACACTGAACATGGCTGGTACGAACGCATCGTGCTCGAGACGATGCAAGCCGGCCTGAGCTGGCTGACAGTCCTGCGCAAGCGTGACCACTATCGGGCCGTCTGCGCGGGGTTCGACCCGCACCAGGTGGCGACATTTACCACGCAGGATGTCGATCGTCTGATGGCCGACAGCGGGATTATTCGCAATCGTGCCAAACTGGTTGCCATGTTTAGCTACGCACGTGCGTTCCTCGCACTGCAAGCCAAACACGGGAGTGTGGATGCGTTTTTTTGGCGCTATGTGGACGGTACGCCGCTCCAACCACGCTACCAGACCCATGCCCAGATTCCCACGGTGACACCGTTGTCGACGCAGATGGCCAACGATCTCAAACGCGCTGGGTTCTCTTTCATCGGGCCGACCATGTGTTATGCGTTGATGGAAGCGACGGGGCTGGTCAACGACCATGTCGTTGATTGCCATCGCCACGCGCATCTGGCGTCATGAGTGCGGTACCGCTGGTCGTGTTGGCCCACGGGCAGTTGTTGATCGATACCGATCACCCGCACGCCAGGAATTGCATCGACGCGCTCCAGGGGTTCAGCCGTATTACTGCGTACACCGGTCGGTACGTGCGGGCCCGGCTCGAACGAACGAGCCTCTGGAACGCCGCTGCCAACGGCATGACCGCGATCGACGTCTGCACCGCGCTACACCAGTATGCCGGTGGACTCGAGCCGACCGTTGAACGCACGATTCGCACTCTGATGGAGCGGTGGGGTGCATTGGAATTAACGGGGACCGCAGACGCTCTCATCCTCGCAGTACATGATCCGCTGGGTGCGTTGGTTCTGTTGCGAGACGCTCGCTTGCATGCGGTATTTGCGCAGCAGGTAGGCCAAAACCGCTACCAGATTGATGCCCAACAACGGGGTCTTATCAAACAGGCATTGGTCAAACGCGGCTGGCCCGTCATCGACAACGCGCAGACGCGCACAGGGAACGCACTCGCCATCGCGTGGAACAACAGTGTAACGCTCTATCCGTACCAGCAACAGGCGGTCGACGCGGCCTGCGCGTGTACGCACGGCGTGGTCGTCTTGCCCCCGGGGAGCGGCAAAACCTACATCGGCGTGGCACTCATTGCAGCCCTGCAACAACACGCACTGGTCATCACCAGCAGTCGCGCCGCTGCACAACAATGGCACGACAGCATGATGCGTGCGACCACCGTCGACCCCACAGCGGTGGGGATCTATCGGCGCCAAACGGGAGTCACCCCTGTAACGATTACCACGTATCAGCAGCTCATCCATGCACCGCAGCGTCTGCTCGACGCCGCCTGGGGCGTGATTCTCTATGACGAGGTACACATGCTGCCCGCCCCGGTCTTCCGTACCACCGCTGCATTGCAATCGCGGCGGCGCTACGGCCTGAGTGCGACGTTGGTGCGCGAGGACGGCAACATCACCGATGTCTATAGTCTCGTCGGCCCGCAACGCTATGCAATGCCGTGGCGTACTCTCGAACAAGCAGGCTATATTGCCCCCGTCCAGTGCGTGGCGGTCACGGTCGACCACACGCCGGCCGAGCGAGCAACCTACCTCGCGGCGCTCCCTCGACAGTACGGGCGGATAGCCGCCATGGCCAGTGCCAAACTGACGGTGGTAGAACGACTGGCAGAGCTCCATGCCGATGCGTCGATTTTGGTGATTGGGCAGTACATCGAACAGTTGCAGCAGTGTGCGGCGCTCACCGGCTGGCCGCTATTGACCGGCAATACGCCCGAGGACGAGCGGCAGGCGTTGTACGAGGCGTTCCGCACGGGGCAGGCGGCACGTTTGATTGTGTCGAAGGTGGGC
>CAIZHO010000549.1 GCA_903932805.1 uncultured Roseiflexaceae bacterium
CGGGCACGGATCAGCGACGAACAAGGCGCTATGATGCTGGTCAATCCGTTGACCGCCTGGGCGCTCATCGATCGGGCCACCCGCGACGGCGTCAAAGGAGTGCTCCTCAATGCCGCCAACAGTGCCCTGGGGCGCATGATGATCCGCACGGCACGGTACCGCGGATTGAACGTCGTGGCCATCGTGCGGAGCACACAGCACGTGGCGGCACTGCAGGCGCTCGGCGCGAATGCGGTGGTCGTCAGCGAGGAAGCGGATTTCGCCGATACGCTCAAAGACGCCTGCGCCGCACACGGGTGTGGCATCGGTTTTGATGCGGTGGCCGGCAAACAGACGGGCCAGATGCTCGCCGCATTGCCGCGCGGTGCTCGCGTACTAACCTATGGTGCGCTGTCGCTCGAGCCGGTGCAGGTCGATGTGGGCACGCTGTTGTTCGGCAACCGCGCCGTCGAGGGATTTTGGTTGACCGAATGGATCCGTCGGCGGGGCATGGGGACGGTTATCCGCGCCATGGTCGACATCCAGACGTCACTGGCGGATTGCATGCGCACCGACATCCATGCGACGTATGCCTTTGCCGATGCCGCGGCAGGCATCCGCGCCTACCAAGATGCCATGGGTGCGGGCAAAATCGTCCTCAAACCATAGCTGCAGGTGCACACGGAATCGCCCCAGTCGACAATGTCGACCGGGGCGGTTGGCTTTCTCAAAACGAAAGCGCTACTGTGCGTAGACCGATGGTCTGCGATTCGCGAGCGAGGGCACTGCAGTGCGGATGCGCTCGAGGTCGGTCATGTCGAGGTTGGCGACCACGACGCCTTCGCCGTCGGCTGCTTGGGCGATGACGGTGCCCCAGGGGTTGATGATCATGCTTCGGCCATAGCACATGCGCCCGACGGGGTGTTCGCCCCATTGTGCCGGGGCGATGATGTAGCACTGGTTTTCGATGGCACGGGCGCGCAACAGCACTTCCCAGTGGTCTTTGCCGGTGAACGCCGTGAAGGCAGCGGGTACGGCGATGATTTTGGCGCCTGCCAGTGCGAGTGTGCGGTAGAGTTCGGGGAAGCGCACGTCGAAGCAGATGGTCAAGCCCAAACGCACACCGTTGATGTCGGTTGTGACGATGTCTTCTCCGGGGATGAGTGAATCTGATTCGCGGTAGCTCCCCGGTGCAATGTCCACGTCAAAGAGGTGGATTTTGCGGTACATGGCAACGCGCTCGCCGTTGGGGTTAAAGACCAAGCTGGTGTTGTAGTTTTTGTGGAGTTGGCCGCTGCGCTCGATGAGTGAGCCGCCGTGGATCCAGACATTGTGGCGCTTGGCGGCTGCCGCGAATGCCTGGGCGGTCTCGCCGTCGATGGCTTCGACGTGCTGTGGTTGCACCTCGGAGCGACCGAGGAAGGTCGTGTATTCGGGTAGTGCAATCAGTTGTGCGCCTTGGGCTGCGGCCTGGCCGATGAGTTCGACGGCGCGCGCCACATTGCGATGACGGTCTTCTTGCGAGTTGATTTGAACGAGTCCGACGCGCATGGTGTGCTCCTGTGGGTACGGTACGTGATGCAGCCATTATGACAGAAAACCGCCGGGTGCTTCAGTCGTCGCGCAACCATGCCACGCAATCGTGGCGCACGGCCACGATGACGCTGCTCCCGATGGGCGGCGGCTCGCCGAATGGCCAGTCGTAGCTGAACGGTGGGACGTCGTCGCCAACTGCCACCTGCAGCTGTGGCCAGGGTGGCCGAAGCGTCACGCCACGCACCGTGACGGTCAGCAGGCTGTGGGGATGCTGGCGTGCGTCGACCCCGGCTTGTGGATGGATGTGCAGGTGTGTCGCTGCAGGGCTGGGCTGTGCGAGTGCGGCATAGGCAGGATGCATCGGTACAATGTCGCGCATGCCCAGCAGCCGGGCAACCAGCCGTGTCTGTGGGTCGCGGAACAGGTGTGCCGGTGCTGCATGGCGCAGGACGCGACCAGCGTCCATCACTGCGAGTGTATCGGCGATGAGGCACGCGTCAAGCGGGTCGTGCGTCACATAGATGCTTGATACACCGGCGTGGTGGAGCAACGGCGGCAACTCTGCCAAAAAGCGATCGCGCAGGGTCCGGTCGAGCGACGCAAACGGCTCGTCAAAGAGCAATAGTCCCGGGCTGGGGGCGATGCTCCGCGCCAGCGCGACGCGTTGACGCTCACCACCCGACAGCTGATCAGGTCGACGGTCGAGCAATTCGGCGATGCCAAACATCTGTGCCATGGCGTCGACCCGGGCTGTGATGGTGGCGCGTGGTTGGCCATACAACCCATAGCCGATGTTGGCCGCAACGGTCATATGGGGGAACAGCGCATGGTCTTGAAAAATAAGGCCGATCCCGCGCAGATGGGTGGGCACCCGGGTGATGTCGCGACCCCGGTAGCTGACGCTCCCCGTGTGCTCGGGCTCGAGGCCTGCGATGATCCGGAGCAGGGTGCTTTTGCCACAGCCCGAGGGGCCGATGATGGCCAACCGCTCCCCTGCTGCGAGCGACAGCGTGATGTCGCGCAGGGCCGGTTTTTTCGCATATGCGTGGCTAATATGGCTGAGTTCGAGCATGTGGCATCCTCTGCGTAGTGCTTTCAGTATAGCGGAACGCGCTGACAGACACCATACGACCCATCGTCGTACAAGGCGCCTGCGATATAATGACGGCAGTTGAGAAGGAGTGGGTATGCAACAGTTCGTTCGTCTGCGCTGGCTCGGGGCGGCCATGGCCCTGGCAATTGCATTGCGCATCGTGGTGTGGATCGCCGTGCCGCGCACCACGCTCGTGTCGGACGAAGGCGAATACCTGTCGGCGGCGCAGTGGTTGGCATATGGCCGCGGCTTTGCGTGGTATCTCGATTACTATTGGACGCGTGCGCCGCTCTACCCACTGTTGGTCTCGTTTGTCCTTGGTGCAGGCGGCAATGTGACCTGGGTCGGCGCGCTCCAAGGCATCGTGTCGCTGAGTCACGTGGTCCTGGTGTGGCTGATAGCACGCCGGATGTGGCCCCAACAACAGGCGGTAGCCGAAGTCGCGACCGTCCTGGTGGCAATTGCGCTCCCCTTAGCCACCGCGACCGTGATGGTCTTGACCGAGACGCTCTATCTCACGCTGATGCTGACGATTATCTGGGTGGCAGTCGGTTTTCGCATTGCCCAACCGAGTATCTGGCGTGCGGCGTTGATTGGTCTATTACTCGGGTTTGCGACGTTGACGCGCGGGATGACGCTCGTGTATGTGCCGTTTGTACTGCTCTGGATGCGCTACGGCGGCGGCACGGTGGTAGCCCCACGCGCGCGGGCGACATGGATGTTGGCCTTGGCATGTACTGTCGTGGTGGCGCCCTGGAGCATCTATGCCAGTCGCACCTATGGCGGCGTGGTGTTGGTCGATACGACTGGGTCCTACAACCTCTTGGTCAGTGCCCATGCCAGTGTCGAGCCGACCCAGAGTAGTGTGTTGACCGATGCGTATGTGGCCGCCTTGCTCGATGTGTCGACGCCCGTTCCGGCGCAGACGTGCGCGCCGTTCCCCGGTGTCGTCGCGACGCAGGGTGCACGCCAGACGGCCATGACGCGCGAGGCGCTGTGCCTCATCGCCGCGCATCCGCTGGCGTTCGTGCAACGCATCCCGGGTGAGTTCGCGGCCTTCTGGCAGATTCGCTATGGCAGCGCCGAGCGCTTCACCAAGGGATTTACCATTGGTGCGGTCAGTGCCGGCTATGCGCAGTTGTTGTTTTGGTTGGACGATGTCTGGTACATCGCGGTCCTCTTCCCTGCCCTGGTCGGTCTGTGGGTGATGCGCCGCGATGGTGCAACCCGGAGCCAGCACGAGATTTTTCTTGTGTTTGTGGTCTTGCCCATCGTGCTGGGGGCGGGCGTGTTCAGCATCACCCGTTTTCGCCTGATCCTGCTGCCATTGCTGGCCATCGCCGCTGCCGCCACCGTGGTGTTTGTCTGGCAGCGGCGCTGGGCCGAACTGCGCACCCCTGGCGCAGGGTTGACGATTGCTGCTGCCAGTGTCGTCTGGTCTCTGGCGGCGACGCCGTGGGTATCACTCTGGCCAGCGGTGACGCCGTCGTTTTTTGGGCCATCACCATCGGTGCTGTTTTGCAACACGCTGGTCAATGCCGCCCAACCGTTACGAGCCAACAGCGCTGCCTATGCCGCGCAGCTCCGCAATAATCCGTTCGTCAACCCTATCCCCGCACCGTTGCCCCTGCCCCTCGATCGCGTCGGCGCTGCCCTGCAAGCGAGCTGGCAGGGGCGGCCGGCGGATGTGGCAGGCCTGTTGCCGGCCGATGACCCCGACGTGATCGAGATCCAACTGACCCGTGCCGATGCGCTCCGCACCCTCGATAATCGTGACGGGGCCAAGCGACTGTTTGGCGATACGCTGGTCGATCGCCGCAATCCAGTCGAGTGGGCCTGGCAATGGCTCACACCTGCCCCCATGCGTGAGATTGACGTGGGCAACGACCTCGACATCGGCTACCTGCGCGGCTGTTACCTGGGTGAGGGTGACGCTGTGCTCAACGTCAATCTGCGCTGGTGTAGCGACGGCGCGCAGTTCCGCTTCCCCGCGGCCGGCAATGGATCGACCCAACGACTGA
>CAIZHO010000550.1 GCA_903932805.1 uncultured Roseiflexaceae bacterium
CGGGCACGCTGGTCATCGACATGAGCACCATCAGTCCACAGGTAACCATCGAACTCGCGAACAAAATCAGCGCACGCGGCGGATCACTGCTCGACGCGCCGGTCAGTGGTGGGAGCGAAGGTGCAGCCAAGGGAACCTTGAGCATCATGGTGGGTGGTACGGCATCGGATTTCGAGCGTGCGCTGCCGGTTTTTTCGGCGATGGGCAAAAACATTGTCCACGTCGGTGCACAAGGTGCCGGACAGACGGTCAAACTCGTCAACCAGATTCTTGTGGTCGGCAATGCCCTCGCCATGAGTGAAGCGTTGTTGTTTGCGCAAGCGGGCGGCGTCGACGTCGGCAAGGCGCTTGCTGCCGTGAGTGGTGGGGCTGCAGGCAGTTGGATGTTGTCCAACCGCGGGCCACAAATCCTCAACCGTGATTGGCGGCCGGGGTTCACCATCGACTTACAACAGAAAGATTTGCGCTTGGTACTCGAGGCAGCCGACGAGGTGGGAGTGCCATTGCCCGGTACAGCGCTTATCTTCCAACTCTATCGGACGCTCCAGCGCGCAGGGCTCGGCCATGAAGGAAATCATGCGCTCGTCAAAGCACTCGAGCAACTCGCACGAATCGAAATCAATACCTCCGCTTCATAGATACCAGAGGAGTACCCGATGACCAATCCCATTGTCGACGCAGATCGCCAGTATATCTTGCAGACCTATGCCCGCCCAGATTTTGTGTTCGAGCGCGGCGAGGGTTGTTACTTGTATGACACCACCGGGCAGCGCTATCTCGACTGTGTGGCGGGCATCGCCGTCAATGCGCTCGGCTATGGCGACCCCGATGTAACCGCAGCGATTGCCCAGCATGCGGGCGGCCTCTTGCATCTGTCGAACCTGTATCACAACACATCGGCAGCCAATCTGGCCAAACAGCTCGTCGATAGTTGCTGCGTCATTGACCGCGTGTTCTTTAGCAACAGCGGTGCCGAAGCTATGGAAGGAGCACTGAAGTTCTCGCGCCGCTACGCACGCGATCGCCATGGTGAGGGCAAAACAACGATTGTCGCGTTCGACGGGTCGTTCCACGGTCGTACAATGGGTGCCGTTGCCATCACCGCGCGCGAAAAATACCGTGCACCGTTTGCACCCGTCATGCCCGATGTACGCTTTGGTGAGTACAACAATATCGACCAGCTTGAATCATTGATAACGAGCGATGTCTGTGCAGTCGTCATTGAACCCATCCAGGGCGAAGGTGGACTGCGCGTCGCTGATACCGCATACTTGCAGAAAATCCGGGCACTCTGCGATCAACACGATGCATTGCTCATCTACGATGAGATTCAGAGTGGAATCGGCCGCACGGGCAAACTGTGGGCCCACCCGTGTGAAGCCAAACCCGACATCATGACCATCGCCAAGCCACTTGGCGGCGGTTTGCCCATCGGGGCCATTCTGATGCGCCAAAAGGTCGCCGACACGATACACGCCGGCGACCATGGGTCGACGTTTGCGGGCGGACCATTTGTCACCGCTGTGGCACAGGTCGTCTTTGCCAAGATCAATACGCCTGAGTTCTTGAACCATGTCCAAGACGTGAGCGATTACCTCGACGAATCGCTCCAAGAGTTGATGGCCCGACATCCCGAGGTACTCGAGTTGCGTGGCAAGGGGCTGATGCGTGGTATCCGGATGTCGATCCCGGTCAGCACGGTGCGCGAAGTCGCCCACGACCATCATTTGTTGGTTGCCACTGCAGGCGACGATGTCATCCGCTTGGTGCCACCGCTGGTCATGCAACGCCACCATGTCGATGAGTTCATCGGGTTGTTCGACGCCACCCTTGCCGACATGAAAAAACGGTAACAACAAACGAACGTCCCCCCTGACCTGTGGTCAGGGGGGACATTTTTGTCGCGTATCAGGAGGTGTAGCCCAATTGTGCGAGGACCGCGCGGGCTGTTGCTGCCTCGTCCCAGGGTATTGATCCGTGCGCCTGGATGATACTCCCCTCGTGCCCTTTGCCGAGCAGCAACACCATATCGGTCGGTTCTGCTGCGTGCAATGCGGCGGCAATTGCCATTGCACGGTCAGGAATGCAAAACACATCCACCCCGTCGCGTTTGCCGTATTGGCGGGCACCAGCGGCGATTTCGTCGATGATGGCATCACGGTCCTCGCCGCGCGGGTCTTCGTCGGTGACATACAGGGTATCGCAGTATTGCGCGGCTATCGCACCTTGTGCGGGGCGCTTTTCGCGGTC
>CAIZHO010000551.1 GCA_903932805.1 uncultured Roseiflexaceae bacterium
CCCATCACGGACCGGCACAGCAATAAATGCTGCCAGCGCATCACGAACTCCCGAAAGGAGCACTACCCATGGTGGGAGTTGTACGTCATCTGCTATGCGCTGGAGCCATGTCACCCCGGCGACATCGCTGGCACTAAAGACACTGACTGCTTGTATCGCTGGCACATAATCGACCCAGTGGGTAGCAATGGTCCAGAACATTGGGAACGAAACTGCCAGTGTGATGCCCCACATCATGGTTAATGCACCGAGTCGCATGCGCACCAGTTCCCAATTTTGGATCGCTACCATGCACAACCAGATCGCAAACACGACCGGGATTATCTTGCCCGTGTGATATGTGTACTGGCAGAACCCCAACGCAACACCCGCCGCTACATACCCACGCCTGCGCCCGGTATCCCATCCGATCGCCAAAAACGCTAATACCGCACACAAGAGAAATGCATCGAGGACGGTGCTCGTTGCAATCCGACTAAATTCGAGATGGATTGCCATCGCCACAAATGCCAACGATGCAAGCCACGCAGTGCGTACATCAAAAAATCGGCGGGTGGCAACATACAGCAGCACTACTGTGCTGCTCCCAATAACGGCAGACGTCGTGCGTATAGCGCTGAACGAATCCCCAAAGAGCTGCATCGCGAGTGCTAACAGCACGCTGAAAAAATGACCATGCTGATCAAACGTCAATGCAATGGGGTTCCATTCGTTGCGTGCGAGCACAGCCCGGGCGTCGAGGCCGAATCGGGCTTCGAGGAGATGTGTGGCAGGTAAGACGTCGAGCTGATACACACGTAACCCGAGGGCGATGAGTGCCAGGAGAACAATCCCAAGCACCTCAACTGGGGTCAGTGGGTTGGCTGCAGCACTTCCTTCGTGCGGAGCAACCCAGCAGCTCATCAAGACCCAGAGCATTGCAACTGCGCACATAAACGCAGCAGACGCATTGACGCCTGCAATGAGTGTGAGCTGGGTACCGGTGCAGCGTACACCAATTACGAGGTAGCAGACCGTTAGGAAGAGAAATGACGGTAAGTACGGGGCAGATTTGTGATGATTAATTGCATGCACAAGGTATGCATTGAGGAGACAGGTCAAGCCGCAGATGAGGATATTTAGCCAGTCAAAGGACCGCAGAAAACCATCAAACAACAGAAACGTCGGTAGAATCGTAGAAATAAAAATCAACAGGCTTCTGATGATTTTGGTTTGTATCGAATCCTCGTCGAATTCCTGCATCAGGGCAGGTGGGTACAACAGCCCAGCACCTAGTGACATACGACACTCCTCAGTTACCTGACGGTATTATACCCCTTCAGGTGTCGCCGTGAATGACCGTTGTACCCGTTGCACCGTCGTCGGGAGTGGGTTGCGTTTGCGTAATTCGGTTGCCGTTGCCAGTAGGAGCAATGCCGTTTCGCCGACATTCCACCAGAAATGCACATCGAGACGGACTGCGGTGGTAAAGCCCGGCAATCGACACACAAAACTCGACCGGGTTGCTTCGCTGGTTGCCAACCATCCATCACGACCAAAGAACCCAGGCAACCCTTGTGCGGAAACATCGGAAACACCCAAGTCTGCCAACGCAGAGAGTGCCTGCAAATAGCGCAACATCAAGTAGGTGTGTTCGGCGGTGTGTGCGATGGTCCATGCCAACATCAGCCATGCAAACGTGTTGCGCAAGCCACCTTTGACCAGAATAGACATAATAATGAGCACGGTCCAGTTCCACCCGAAATGGACCCATTCGGCATTCGCCGCAGATATAATCCCGCTCGCCTTGAAAAAAGGCCATCGCAAGACGTGATATTGGACCCACTGGACGAGGTGTTCGATTCCATGGAAGCTCTGCGCAGCCACTAATAGGGTGAGTACCGCATACCACCAGCCGAATTTGCGTAAGATGGCGAGTGCATGCACGCTGTAGGCAGGCATCACACCAGCAATGACACATGCAGCTTGGATCCACAACGGGTATTTCAACGATGCTGCATACACCGCAAAGATACAGCCAACCAGTACGCCTGCGGTCAACGTGGTAGAGACTGCCCGCAGATCGATAATATCACGCATGCGAAAAGAATGATTGGTCGTCATGGCGCGTCCTTCCGCGTAATCGTGTAGTGCGTATTGGCGGTGATGCCCGTTACTTCGGATTGTTTGCCGTCTGGCCAGGTTATAGTGATGCGTTCGATCGCTTGTGTGTTGCCGAGGCCAAAGTGTGCCGTGGTTGGTTGACCAGACAAATAGCCGCTGCTGACTTGGATGCTCCGCGTTAATCTGTGTTGATTGGCTGCGACGGTGACGATTGCCCCGACGGCATCACGATTAGCACTGGTGGGATCAACCAGCGTCACCGCAATGCTGCCTGTCTGGCACAGTTCGTTGCGGTAGAGTTGTGCAGCGCCATCTATGGGATTGACTACCACATCCAAATCGCCGTCGTTGTCGAGGTCTGCCATGGTCGCAGCACGACCACTCCCGGTCTGAGAAATTCCGCGGTCGACCAGTTCGTAGCGCTCACTGTTGTCAGTCACAAAGAGCATATCGTCTTCGGCCAGCTCGTTGCTTGGCAAATACGACAAGAGATCCGTGGCCTTCATGCCATTGACCACATAGAGGTCTTGCCACCCGTTGTTGTCGAGGTCAGCGAATTTGGCTGACCAGCTCCATCCGGTGGCGTCTAACTGCAAGTCATATGCCCGATTCTGCCAGCGTGACCCATCCCACGTCTGCAGAGTGTTTTCGGTGTATTGGGGGTCGTCTGCGGTCAACGGGCGGGTCAATTTGACCATAGCCGGCAACCAACGTGCCATCGTGGCGACGTTTTGATCATATGGCTTCATGTCAGTTGCATACAGGTCGAAGATACCGTTGTTGTCATAATCAACATAATCAAGGGACATCGTGTTTTCGGTGGTCTGTGCAAATGGAGCCACTGGAGTGTAGCCTTGGTCAGTGATTGTCCACGCAGCATCTGGTTCGTTGAAATCGTTCCCGACCAAGAGATCGATGCGCCCATCTTGGTCAAGATCGGGGAACGCAATGGCTAGTGCTTGGGCGGCTTGATTAAGCCGCTGAGGGGTGAATCCCGCCTTCATTTGGGTATAGACAAAGACACCACCACCACCCCGTGTTTGAAAAATAAGCCCTTGCTGTTGGAGTTGCTCGTTGTCATAGGTACCAAACACCACATCAAGCACGCCGTCTCGGTTGAGATCTTGCCACCCCATTGCATAGAATGCAGAGTAAACATTGGGGATTGGTTCGTACGAAAACTCCCCGTCACTGAGTCTGCCAACAATCGGCGGCGCAAACCGTCGGGTGGCATAGAGTTCGCGGGTGCCATCACCGTCAGCATCAACAATGGCCAAACTCCGGACATCGGTCAATGTTGTTGGGATTGGGGTAAAGACGAAATTGCCTTCGTTCACATAGACCGTTACGGTGCCGATGATGTTCCCGAACACCAAATCGGGCTGCCCATCGCCCGTCAAATCGCCCACTGCAAGTCCGCTGCCGTTGCTGGCGTACAGGGCACTACCCGTCGAACCGCCACTGGTGTAATGTGGCAGATCCGTCCGACTGAAGCGAAATCCACACGGCTGTTGAGCAACCTCAAGCGCTGACTGCTGGGTAGATACGGCTACCGTTGGGGCACTGCTGGGCGATACACTCAGCGCACTCCCACATGCGGTGAGCATGAGGAATGCGCTTGCGAGTAGGGAACGGACGGGTTGGATATGCATAGTACCCCGAATTACTTCACCGCTCCTGCAGTGAGTCCTGACATGAATTGCCGCGAAGCAAGGATGAACACGACCAGGATGGGGATGATGGCAATGCTCGATCCGAGGATTTGCACACCGATTTCGGTGCCAC
>CAIZHO010000552.1 GCA_903932805.1 uncultured Roseiflexaceae bacterium
ATTGGGCCTCACACCGTATCCGTCCGAGACAAACTTCATTGCGGTGCCGCTCCCTGCAGGCGTCAGCGACGCCGCCGTCGTGGCTGCCATGGCGGCCCGCGGCATTGCCATCAATGCACTCGGCGCATGGGGATTGCCTGGCGTGTTGCGCATTTCGTTTGGGACCCCAGCCGAAAACATGCTCTGCCTCGATGCCCTGCGTGACATCCTGGCCGCCCAATAATCGGACGCACGCTGCTGAAGGAT
The DNA here is from genome assembly GCA_903932805.1 of uncultured Roseiflexaceae bacterium. GTDB lineage: Bacteria > Chloroflexota > Chloroflexia > Chloroflexales > Roseiflexaceae > UBA965. The sequence continues at coordinate 247 of CAIZHO010000552.1, forward strand.
TGACCAGTACTATGAAAATAATCGTCGTCGGGACCGGGTTCGTTGGCCTCTGTCATGCTGCTGTCTGCTCTGAGTATGGGCACGAGGTCTATGCCTACGACATCGACAAGGTGCGTATCGCAGCCTATTCTTCGGGCAAAGCCGAAGAGATAGAACGCATGATCAACGAGCCCGGTCTGGCCACCGTCATCGCCGAAAATCTCAATCGCTACCTCTTCTTCACGACCGAAATTGCTCCCATCTTGGAGGGCACCGACGCAATCTTCCTCTGCTTGCCCACCCCACCCAATCCGGATGGTTCGTCGGATCTGAGCTTCTACTTCAACGCCGTCGACTACCTCGCCCAGTTGTTGGCCAAGCGTGCCGATCAGCGGCGCGTGGTCATCATCAACAAAAGCACCGTGCCTATCGGCACTGCCCGAGCCCTCGAACAAGCATTGGCCAAACACAACGTCCCCAATGTGGGCGTGGCGTCGAACCCCGAGTTTTTGCCCGAGGGTGATGCCGTCGAAAAATCACGCCGCCCCGATCGTGTGGTGGTAGGCGCCGACACCGACCAAGACTTCCGCATCCTACGCCGCATTTACTCACAGTTCGTCAATCACGTGCGCATCAGCTATATCGAAACAACGCCCGAGACCGCCGAGTCGATCAAATACATCGCCAATACGTTGCTGCTGACCTATGTGTCATTTTGGAACGGCATCGGCGCGCGCATCGGCGAAACCTTCCCCAATGTCCGCATGGAGGACCTCAAGCGCGGCGTCACCGCCGACAACCGCATCTCGAAGTGGGGTTCGTACGTGGGCATCGGCGCGGGTGGATCGTGCTTCGGCAAAGATGTCCAATCGCTCATCTACCAGCTCGAGAGTCGTGACCAAGATGCCCAGTTGCTGCGATCGGTCTATGACATCAACGAATACCAAAAAATGTACCTGCTCGATCGTGCCGAGCAAGAGGCCGGCTTTTCGTTTGCCAACAAGACGGTCGCCCTGCTCGGGTTGTCGTTCAAGCAACGCACCAACGACATGCGCGATTCGTCGGCACTCAAGGTCGTCGAGGGCTTGCTGGGCCGTGGTGTGACTGCCATTCACGCCTACGACCCAATGTCAATGCACGAGGCACGCCGCTGGTTCGACCCCATCAAGAACCCGTTGTTTGCCAAACTGAGCTACCATGAGTCGGTCAAAAGCGCGTTGGTGAACACCGATGTGTTGGTCATTGCAACTGATTGGGAAGAGTTCCGCGGCCTGTCGCGCACCATCGAACTCCACACCAAAAAACCCTACCTCATCATCGATGGCCGCCGCATGATCCCCGACTACAACGAACTCGTCGCGCTGGGCTATCACTATCTGGCTGTTGGATCACCGTTACGTCGCTAATCATCATCAAGTGAGGGTTCAATGGAAGAACACATACCACATCCGCCCATCGTGGCGCGCCCTGAGTGGGAATCGGCACGTGCACAGCTGTTGCTCGAAGAAAAATCACTCACCAAAATGTACGATCGTGTCGCTGCCCAACGACGACGATTGCCGATGGTGCACATGGACAAACCATATCGCTTCACGGGTGCCGAGGGCGACGTGTCTTTTGCGCAGCTCTTTGCGGGCAAACGACAGCTCATCATGTATCACTTCATGTATGGCCCTCAAAACGACGTCGGGTGCCCGGTGTGTACCGGATTTATGCTGAGTTTGCCAGATTTGGCATCCCTCGAAAAGCGCGACAGTCGGTTCGTTATTGTGGCGCGGGCCCCATTCGAAAAGTTAGACGCACACCGTGTCCAAAGCGGAATCCGCTTCCCGATTTATTCGTCGTTTCAGAGCGATTTCAACTACGACATGAAGATGTCTGATCCCCAAGGTGAAGGCCAAGGAATCAGTGTGTTCTTCCGCCTCGGTGATTCGGTCTACCACACGTATACAGCACTCCAACGCGGGGTAGAGGGCCTGAATAGCGCACAGTCGTTCCTCGATCGGACCCCCTACGGCCGCCAAGAAGACTTCGAAGATTCGCCGCCAGGGTGGCCGCAGTATCCCACATACGGGTAGGGATGCTCTCAACGATTGGTTCCGAGCGGGATGCATAGCTGTGCATCCCGCTGTTCTTGTATCGTGACACACGCCACCACGATGGGGCGCTGTGGTTGTTTTCGACAGATCTGCGCGCAGATGGCTGAATGCCCGGAGCAGCGTTTTCGAGCATGTGCGGTATTCTGCTCTGGTATGCAGATGTGGCGTACGAGTGCGGTTGCGCGGTACCGACTGTTTTGATTCTGCAGGTAGAGAGTATCTGCGTGTTGTAATAGTAAAAATATACAATAAATCTTCATACAAGTGCTGTCATATGCATTGATTTTCAAAAATATGAAGCGTAATTTTAAAAACGTGAACATTTAGATTTTTTATCTCATCAGGCATGAAGCAATGTATTAAAGGAATTTGGATCGGTGC
>CAIZHO010000553.1 GCA_903932805.1 uncultured Roseiflexaceae bacterium
CCCGGCTTGACCCTTCGTGGCCGCGCCGACGCCGAGCGGGCCCGACTGCGATCCCAAGCGAACCAACCGCGCTCAAGATGCCCACCCAGATATAGATACTCCGGTAGTCCCCACTCTGTTCACGCAGGAGTTCGACCAACACCGGCATTACTGCCCGTGCAATCGTCAAAACCAGCGCCAGGATGCCACTCAACGCACCGTAAATGCTGACTCCATAACGATCAGCAAACAACGCGGCCCGTGCCGGCGTAATCGCGCCGAAACTCAGGCCGAACAGCACCACACAGCCCCATACCCCCCACAATCCGGGCAACAGCATCAACGCAACCAGCGCCAACCCCTGCATCACACACAACACCGTCGCCAAGGTATAGCGCGAAAAGTACGTCCCCAATGGGGTAAACAACAAACGGCTGGGCAACGCCAAAACACCGGCGGTGGCCGCATACCAGGCGGCATCTGCCGGGGCGTAGCCGCGGTCTATCAGCAGCGGAACAAACGTTTGGAGCACCACTACCAATGCGCATGTGGATGCCAAAAACGCTGCCACCAACAACCAAAATCCCTGCTCGCGCAATACATCACGCACCATCCCCAGGGGGACAGCACGCACGGTCTGACTCGTCGTCGCTGGCATGCCATCGACCGTCGCTCCCACATCTGCGGGTGATTTGCGGATCCACCATGCCAACAACGGTGCAACCACCACCAGCATCACCGCAGCATAGACCCACGTAGTGACCTGCCATGAATAGCTGTGGATGAGCCACGTGGTGCTTGGGGTGGCGATAATAATGGCGAACCCCGCCACAAAGGTCAATACGGTCAACGCGGTGCTCCGGCGCCGCTCAAACCATTGGGCCACCACCACAAACGCTGGTTCGTACAGGGTCGTTGCCATCGAAATGCCCAACATCACCCAGACCACGATGTGCTGCCATGGCTCGGTGACAAATCCCCAGGCTCCCAACCACAGCGCCGCCCACAGCGCACCAGCGGTCATCATCCAACGCGCACCATACCGGTCCAACACCACCCCGACCGGCCAGGCGAGCAACCCAGCCACCAACTGTGCAGCCGTGATTGCACCATTGATGGTGGCGCGTGACCAACCAAACGCCTCCTCCAACGGCACCACATAGACACTAAAGGCGTAAACCAAAATCCCGTACGAGATTGTTTCGGTCAGCGCCAGTACGCCCAGCATGCTCCAGCCGTAATACCAACGGCGCATCAGGCGGACCCCTCGAGGACGGCACGGGTCTGCGCCGCACAACGTGCCCATGTATAGTCCTGTACACGCTCCAGCCCACGCTCGACACACGTAGCCACCAGTGCATCGTCGTTGTCGACACGGGTCAATGCGGTGCATATCGATTCGACTGACAACGGGTCAAACAGCACCGCCGCATCCCCTGCGACTTCGGGCAACGCCGAGGTATTTGCGCAGACGACCGCGGTCCCGCTGGCCATTGCCTCGAGCACCGGCATGCCAAATCCCTCGTACAGGGATGGGAACACAAATGCTCTGGCACTCGCCAGCAGGCCGTAGAGCATTGCATCGGGGACAAATCCCACCAAATGGATACGATTGCTCGCGCCCGCGGCATCGATTTGTTGCTGCAACGGCTCACCGAGCCACCCTCCTTTGCCCGCGATTACCAACTGGGTGTCATGGGTCGCTGGCATGCGGATGAATGCTTCGATTAGGCGCTGTAGGTTTTTGCGCGGCTGGAGCGTTCCAACGGTCAGGAAGTAGCGCTGATAGTATTGTGGCGTCGCACGCGTCGGCGCAAAATCCGATGCAACTCCGTGTGCAATAACAGCAATCCGGCGGGCGTCCATCCCGGTGTAGCGCACTAAATCAGTCGCTGTTGCGTGTGAAATCGCAATGATGCGATGCGCTGCCCAAGCGGCCCAGCGCGTGCTCAAGCGCAGATAGATATTTTGAAAGGTCGTATGCGCTGCGGGGAACGCCAAAAATCCCAAGTCATGGACCGTCGTCACCACTGCGAGGTTTCGAAAGAACGGCGTGTTCCATGGCACGACATGCGACGGCACAAACAATACATCAGGACAATTGCGGAACAATTCCGCTGCAAGATGGATATGTGTCCATAGTCGTCGACCGGGTACCACACGCACCTCCATCTGTGGTGGTAACGCAGGCAAGTCTGCAGGGAACTCACGCGTATACAGCACATAGGTATGCGGCCCAGGGTCTGCAGCCAGGGCAGCCAACAGTTCCCATGTATAGCGTTCGGTACCGGTACGTTGGCGTGTCGCCAATCGACTGATGTCTATTCCAATCCGCACAGCATCTCCTTTTTGCGTCTGTATAGAATACCACTGGAGCAATCGACACTAGCGCGTGTGCAACCGACGCATGTGGGTACGTTTTGCATGCGTCCCGTGTATAATACGGGTAATCCAATCCACAAAGGACTCCATTATGCAACTCTTCGACACATTGCGTGGTCACAAAGCGACGCTCGAGATCCCCAAAGACCGCCCGCTGACGCTGTATGTCTGTGGTGTCACGCCCTACGATACAACCCACATCGGCCACGCCCACACCTTTCTGATTTTTGACATATTGATACGCTATATTCGTTCCCAGGGTGGGCAGGTAACATACTGTCAAAATGTCACCGATGTCGATGATCCCTTGTTCGAACGAGCCAACCGCGACAGCATTGCCTGGGATGTCCTCGCCAAGCGCGAAGTCGACCAGTACCTGAAGGATTGCAAGGCGATGAACTTCCTTGCACCGGATTTCTTCCCCAAAGTCTCCGAAGAAATCAGCGGGATGATCCCCATCATCGAAGGCCTCCTCAAAAACGGCAAAGCCTATGTCGCCAACGGCAATGTCTTCTTTGATGTCAGCAGCGAACCGAGTTACGGCGAAATGGCCCGGCTCGGCGGGTACGAAGAACTCCTCAAAACAGCCAACGAACGCGGCAACAACCCCAACGACCCCAACAAGACCGACCCACTCGATTTTGTGCTGTGGCGTACCTCAAACCCTGGCGAACCGACATGGCCAAGCCCATGGGGTCCCGGCCGACCGGGCTGGCACATCGAGTGCACGGCCATGTCGACCCGCTACCTCGGCGACCAACTCGACATCCACGGCGGCGGCCGCGATTTGGTCTTCCCCCATCATCCATCCGAAATCGTCCAGACCGAAGGCTACACCGGCAAACGACCGTTCACCCGCTTCTGGGTGCATGGTGGGTTGACCTGGCTCGACGGCGCCAAAATGAGCAAATCACTGGGCAATCTGGTATTTGTACGCGACGCAGTTCTGCAGCAAAGCCCCGACTCGATCCGCTGGTATTTGGCCTCGTTCCCATACCGCGAAGACTTCAACTACATTCGCGCCGATGCCAAAGCAGCCGAAGGCGAAATAGCCGCACTGGTCAGTGCGCTCGCTGCACCGACGGGGAGTGGACCAGTGCTCAATGTAAACGACGAGGTGGCTGCGTTCTATGGGGCGCTCGACGACGATTTGGCCATGCACATCGCGCTCACACACCTCAAGCAGATCATCACTCGTATCAATGCGTGTAACGGGTCGCACTCCATCGGCGTTGCACAACAGCAACTGCGGGCTTGTGCACGTGTTATCGGATTCAAAGCGGCCGAATAATTCAGACACACCCTCTACCTCAGAAGGACTTTCATGATTCGTTCGCTGCTGCGTCGCCTCAATTTTGCGCTCTGTGTGGTAATTGTGGCCGAGTGTATTGCACTCGGACTGGTGCCACTCCAGGTGCCAGATCTGGCGGCGCGGTTGCTCCGACTGACCACGTTTGACCGGCAGCCGCCACCGCCAGCGCGGATCGCACCCAACGATAACGCGCTGCCACGCCCGCTGACGCTCAAAGACTCATTCGACGTTCCCAGTGCGCTTTGGGACCAAAGTAACATATCCATCCAAGATAGCCATCTCGCCATCCAACTGCGCCTGCCGCAGTCAGATGCCTACGCGCTCTGGTTGGGTGATGCGGCAAACACATCGCAGGTCATGGACTTCACCCTGACCACGCTGGCAACGCAAGTCTCTGGCGCGACCGACGCGAGCTACGGCATCCGGTTCCGCCAAGAGACCCCTGACAGCTATCTCTATGTAGCACTCAGCGCGCGCGGGTATTGGCAAGTACTCCGTTCGATAGCCGGCGTGCGCACCGAGATAGTCCCGTGGACCTACAGCCACACCATCGAACAAGGGATCGG
>CAIZHO010000554.1 GCA_903932805.1 uncultured Roseiflexaceae bacterium
ATTCATGGGTGATCTGGGTTCTCTGGCATTAGGGGCGGTGTTGGCAGTCATTGCATTGCAGTCCCAACAATGGTTGTTGTTGCCCATCATCGGTGTGGTGTTTGTGAGCGAGGCTGCTTCGTCGGCATTACAAAAGGCATATTACAAATACACCCGCTGGCGCACGGGGACACCAGTTCGATTGTTCCGGATGGCACCGTTGCACCATCACTTTGAGCTCGGTGGCTGGAGTGAGACCCAAATCACCCAACGCTTTGTGATGATTTCTATGGTTGCGACATTTCTCGGCGTGTCGTTAGCGCTCACCTTCCACAAAGAAGCCCAGACCGCGCAGCGGGAGTCGGTCTCTCCACCGACACTCATAGCCCCACCACGTTAGGACGCACGATGCAGTTACGCGGTAAAAAAGTCGTTGTCATGGGTCTCGGGGTGCACGGTGGCGGCCTCGGGGTCGCCCGCTATTGTGCAGAACAGGGTGCCGACGTAATTGTGACCGACTTACGAACAGCGGATGTACTCGGTGATTCACTTGCGGCATTGGCTGATTTGCCCATCACGTTTGTCCTCGGGGAGCACCGCGAGCAGGATTTTGCAACCTGCGACATTGTGGTCCAGAACCCAGCAGTGCCTGCGTCGTCACCGTTTGTACAGATTGCCCGTGCAGCCGGCGCCGCCATCGAAATGGAGATGACGCTGTTTTTTCGTGCATGCCGTGCACCCATCATTGGTGTCACCGGATCCAAAGGCAAAACAACGACCGCGACATTGACTGCGCATCTATTGAAAGCATGGCGCGCCGACACGATTCTCGCCGGCAACATGCGTATTTCTGCATTGGCACAATTGCCGCTTATCGGCCCCGACACGCCAGTCATCCTCGAGCTGTCTTCGTTTGTCCTCGAAGGCCTCGGCGCAGCCGGGCTTAGTCCTACAATTGCAGCAATTACCAACATCTACCCTGATCATCTCGACCGCTACGGCACGATGGATGCATATATCGCCGCGAAAGCCGAAATCGGCCGCCATCAACAGACCCGCGACACCATCGTACTCACCGACACCGACGATGCGCTCGTTCGCCTCGCCCCAGCGATGCCTGGCCAGCTTGTCTGGACCGGTGTTCGTGCTCCCCGTGTCCCCACACCAGGATCGGTCTGGTGGGATACAGATGTGTTGTACGCCTCGCTGCAAGGCGGCACTGTGGCAATTGCACAACGCTCTGATGTGCTGCTCGCAGGCACACATAATTTGGCCAACATCGCAACTGCGGTAGCACTTGCGCTCCGTGCAGGTATGCCGCACACTGCAATTGCTCCGGCGCTCCGTGCGTTCACGGGGGTAGAGCATCGCCAAGAAGTCGTCGCGACATGCGCTGGGCATACCTTTGTCAACGACACTGCAGCCACCATGCCGGATGCAGCAGTTGCCGCGCTCACGTCGCTACCGCAACCCATCATTTGGATAGCCGGTGGAGCCGACAAAAAGCTCTCGTTCGAGACCCTGGCTGCCACCGCCGCGACACATGCGCAACACATTGTCCTCTTGCAAGGCACCGCAACGGCGCTCCTGCACGATGCACTGGTTCGTCATGGTGCAGGGGATCGCATTATTGGGACATTTGATTCGTTCGAAGCCGGCATCCGAGCAGCCCATGCACTACCGCTGTGCCCTGCGACGATTGCGTTGTCGCCTGGCTGTGCCAGTTTTGGGATGTTTCGCAACGAATTCCATCGCGGCGAAGAATTTCGTCGCATCGTTACACAGATAATCGCGGAGGCAGGGCAATGAACACGGCCACTCTTACGGGACCCATCCAGCGCTTCTTCCGCGAGACGTCACCCATGGTACGACTCATTGTCGTTGTCAATATTGTGATTTATGTTGTGCCGTATCTGCTCGACCAGCTCGGGGTAGTCTACAAGGCAATGGCGCTGACCGACCTACTGCTGATACATGGCGCCAAAGACAACATCGCAATCTATCAGGCAAATCAGTACTATCGGTTTTTGACCATGATGTTTTTGCATGGAAATCTCGTACACCTCTTGTTTAACACGTTCGCCATTGTCCAAATCGGTGAGTCGGTTGAACGGATGAGCGACCAAAATCGCTTTTTGGGTATCTACTTTGTGGGTGGTTTGGTCGGTGGCGTTGCATCGTATGTGTACAGCGCAAATCCATCGGTCGGCGCGTCAGGTGCAATATTTGCACTCATCGGCGCGATGGGCACGTTTGTGTGGACCAATCGCAGCGCATACGGCGAACACGCCAAACAAATCTTGGGGAATATCGCGTTTACCGCTATGATCAATATCTTTTTTGGGTATAGCATGCCCAATATCGACAACATGGCGCATATCGGCGGCCTGCTTGGCGGCCTCGTTACCGGCTTTCTGTTGATGCCGCGCCTCACCGAACACCTGACCGAATCCGGCGTGGTTCGGCAACGCACCCCATTGTCGTGGGGGTGGAACGGGGTTATTGTTCTCGTTGCGCTGTTGTTCGCCATCGTTGCCCTTGCAGTCCCGGCACTCTAGCATCTGAGAAAGAATCACATGAGCGATCGTCGGCCACGTACCAGCGAATCTGACAGTGTCAAGCACAAACCCGACTACCAGCTCCTGGTATGTATCGGGATCCTTGTGCCGTTCGGCCTGGTGATGGTCTATAGTTCATCATTTGTCGAAGGATTTGTCTACTACGACAACGGATTCCACTACATGACGCGCCAATTGTTTGCTGCGGTGGTGGGGACGGTTGGACTCATTGTGACGCAGCGTATCGATTACCGTACCTGGCGCACCTATTCGCTCCATTTGCTGGCATTCGCGTTCTTGTTGCTGGTGCTGACAGGCTTTGTGTTGCCCGCGGAGATGACCGAGGTCAATAATTCGCGGAGCTGGATCCGCCTCGGATTTTTCAGCGTTCAACCATCAGAATTCGTCAAACTCGCGTTGATTATCTACCTTGCAAGCTGGTTGTCGCGGCGTGCCGGCAAAGTGGCGAACTTCAACACGGGCATGTTGCCCTTTGCTGCCGTCGTGGGCATATTCACCGCGTTGGTCATGGTCGGCCGTGACCTCGGATCATCGACCGTGATGGTCTCGGTGGCTGCATTGGTCTATTTTGTCGCCGGCGCGAGCCTATGGCATTTTTTGGGCGCTGGGGTACTGGGCGGGGTGTTCTTTCTGCTTGCTATTAATGTCGCATCGTATCGGCTTGAACGCATCAACGCATGGCTTGATCCATTTGCGTATTACAGCGGAGCAGGGTTCCAACCGATCCATGCGTTGTATGCACTTGCATCTGGTGGAGTCTTTGGATTGGGGATCGGTCAATCACGCCAAAAGTACTTGTGGCTCCCACAATCCTATACCGATACCATATTAGCGATTATCGGCGAAGAACTCGGCCTCATCGGTACACTGTTTGTGGTGGGGTGCTTTGCGTTTATAGCCTTTCGCGGCTTTCGGATTGCCAACAGTGCGCCCAACGCGTATGCGGCATTATTAGCGACCGGGTTGACCCTGTGGCTTGTCATTCAGGCAGTCATTAACTTGGCGGTCGCCACGACGTTAGTCCCGTTTACCGGGATTACTCTCCCTTTTCTGAGTTATGGTGGCACATCGCTGATGATGAGTATGATTGCCATCGGGATTCTTTTGAATGTGTCAAAATACACACTGGTAGACACCGATCAACCACCGTCATTGAGAACACGCTATGAACACATCCGAGCAGCCATCGCCGCTCTACTTCCTTTCGGGCGGCGGGACCGGGGGTCACGTGTACCCATCCCTCGCAGTCGCCGCGGCACTCGTGAACGCACCGAATAACCCACGCGTCGCCTATGTCGGCAGCCCTGATGGTATGGAGGGTGATCTGGTACGCCGTGAGAGCACGCTCCCGTTTTATGCTGTTGATGCTGCAGCGGTCCGCGGTCGCGGTCCGCGTGCATTGGTGACCAACGTGTTGCGCTTATGCCGCGGTGTCACCCAAGCTATTGCTCTTATCCGTCGCGAACGGCCAGTTGCCATCTTTGGAACAGGCGGGTATGTCTGTGTGCCCTTGTTTGTGGCGGCATGGCTGCTCAGAGTGCCACGGGCAATTTACTTACCCGATGTAGTCCCTGGCTTGGCTGTACGCGTATTGGCGCGCATTTCGACCGTAGTTGTGACGACGATTGTAGATGCCGCGCCGTATTTGCACCTTGCAGCGCACACCCTTGCGGAGTACCAACCTGGGCGGCGCAGGCTCGTGGTCGCTGGGTATCCCGTGAGAGCTGCGCTATCGACCACCAATCGGATCACCGCCCGGGCGTTGTTTGGTATCGCCGACGAATCCCCCGTACTGCTGGTCTACGGTGGCAGTCGCGGTGCCCGAAGCATCAATGTGGCCGTTCGTGATGCACTCGCAGCACTCTTGCCGCAGATGCACATCATCCATGTCTGTGGTCGCGAAGGCGATGAATCGATATTGCGGGCGGCCGCACTCCATTGCAGTGCTGCAGACGCGTCACGCTATCACCTCTATCCGTATCTCGCAGCAGACGGTCCGCTCACGATGAGTGCTGCCTTTGCGGCCGCCGATGTGACCATCTGCCGGAGCGGAGCCTCGGTGCTCGGTGAGCTCCCCATTGCAGGGCTACCGGCCATTTTGGTGCCCTATCCATATGTCCATCAGGACGAAAACGCCGACTACTTGGTGCGCCACGGTGCTGCCATAAAAATAGCAGATGCGCTTGTCGCTCGTGATCTCGCGGGTGCAATCCTGACGCTTGTCGGTGACCACGCGACACTCGCGCGGATGCGCACACAGATGTGCGCACTGGCACAACCCGAGGCAGCACAGACTATCGCGAGTCTCTTGCAGACAATAGCCCGAGGGGCATAATGCACTATCACATCGTCGGAATCGGTGGCGCGGGGATGAACGCCATCGCACATATTTTGCTCGATCGCGGTGATTCGGTGTCGGGCAGCGATGCTCAGCGGAGTGCCGCCTGGGCTCCGCTCCAGGCACGTGGTGTCAATATCCAGTTGGGCCACGACGCACGCGCTGTCGCAGGTGCAGACGCCATTGTTGCCACGTCGGCAGCCCGCCTTCCGCACCCCGAGCTCGATGCGGCTCTGGCTGCCGGGATCCCCATCCTACGTCGTCATGACTTGTGGCGCATCTGGTCAAGCGAACGCGCCATCATCGCAGTCGCTGGCACGCACGGCAAAACCACGACCACGGCCATGATCGCAGTCGCTCTGCAACATGCTGGCATCAATCCAGGCTACCTGATAGGTGCCGAAATCCCCGATTTGCCGCGCACCGCAGCATGGGGGGACCCCACGGCGCCATTGGTCATCGAAGCAGATGAATACGATCGAACCTTCCTCTCACTGACGCCCGATATCGCCGTTGTCACGACGCTCGAATGGGATCATGTCGACATCTACCCTGATGCAGACGAGTATGCGCGGGCATTCCAGACTTTTGTCGCATCGGTGCCCCGCGCCCATCGGGTCCTTGTCTGTGCCGATGACGCCGGTATTCGTCAGACCATTGACCGACCCGGTGTGCAGTGGTATGGCATCGATGAAG
>CAIZHO010000555.1 GCA_903932805.1 uncultured Roseiflexaceae bacterium
ATCTGCCTTCAACACGAAAAACAGTCCCATGCTGAAGCGCAATCTGTATCGTTGGGATCCAGTATTTGGCAGCGTGCCGCCCCAATGGAACAATCACCCGTGGGTCAATAGCAGCAATTTGTCGTCTCAGAAATGGTTGGCACGCGTGGATTTCTGCCGGTGTAGGATCACGATTATCAGGGGGGCGGTGTTTAACCACATTGGCAATGAATACGCCATCACGATCGAGCCCAGCGCAACGCAATAACCTATCCAACAGCCGACCAGATGCACCCACGAACGGACGACCAGATCTATCTTCGGCAGAACCCGGCGCCTCACCAATCAGCATGACCGCTGCATTAGCAGGACCTTCCCCCGGGACCGCACGCATCGCAGAATCACACAATGCACACGCACGACAGACTTCGATTTCTTGTGCTATCGACTCAATCAGCGCAATCGACATTGATACCCTTATTATACCTGATTTCGATGACGGCGAACGGGTGGGTTTTTGGGGGCAGATGAGAGAACGATGCGGAGCAATCGTATCTGCGTTGTGCTGCGCGCACCCCTGTACCGACGATATCATTCACCGAATGAGCAATCATTCATTTCTCAGCCGCTGCGGTTGCCACGAGAGGACAACGTTGGGCGGCACAGCGACCGGCACTGTCACACTCCCATCTGGCTCCACCACCCAGTGTTTGGTGACGAGTTGCGCACAGAGCGACCGATGTGCATCATCCCACGGGAGTCGCAGCCGGTAGCAGACATCATCGACGGCATCGGTCAGCGTCGGGTACGTCATCGCTGGCGCAGCCGGCAACACGGTCACATCAGCACCTATCCCGAGTTGTGCGAGTGCTGCGACACATTCGTATGCGGCAGGCAACGGGAACCGTGGCGATCCATGCACTGCCTCCCACAATGGGAGTATTGGAGTCGTTGGATGACGAGCGCCCAACACCAAGACGCACCGTTCGGTGGCTTGCGCATCCATTGCACGCAGAAACGGCTCGATTTCGCGCACTGCATAGAGCACATGCGTGGCAAATACCACTTCGCATGGTGGGATTAACGATGTAGGCCAGCTAGCATCTATGACAGTGACATCTGCGCCAGCTAATCCATCCCGTACCACATCAATCTGACGGCGCATCGCAGCAGAGTGCTCGAGTGCAATCACTCGGCAGCCTGCACCCACTAACGGTGCAACATACCGACCGCTGCCTGCGCCGATGTCGAGCACGGTCATGCCGGGGCGGAGGTAGGGCGCAAGCCAACGCATGAAGGCATCTGGTTGCGGCGTCCGTTTGACAGTTGCCGCATACCGTGCCGCGATGAATGCGTACTGATCCGCTGAACGTTGCATCTCTGGGTGGGTTGCTGCGTCGCCTTGGGCACGCTCACGGTCGTACATATCGCGCCAGATTTGGAGCCAATCGTATTGACCCGGTGCCCACGACGTCGGTTCTGTCATGTGACCTGCTCCCATGCGCCATCACGTGTCGCGCTGCGTCGTGCCGCAGCAATCACGGCGTCGACGTGTACCGCGCCTACACCATCACAGACACTGCGCGATTCTCCCGCGATGATGGCGAGGAACGCCTCCCAACTTGCGGCGTGCCACGACAAAGAACTCGTTGCAGTTTCGCCCCCGGGTATGGCAGCAGCGGGGGACGTTCGGTTCCACACATCAATCCGTTGCATGCTGTTTGCGACTGCCCCCGTCCCGACGCGGAGTGCGTTGACATCGTCCATGTCATAGATGACTGATCCCGCCGTGCCGTAGGCTTCGACGCGCAGACCGTCTGCTGCGCCGGGGACCATCTTGGTTGCTTCGATGGTGACGTACATCCCGTTTGCCAAACGGGCATGCAGCGTTGCAATGTCGTCGACGTCGATGGCGACCGCAGTACCGTTGCGGTCTGGTCGTGTCGGATACACGGTCCGGAGTTGTGCCTGTACGGCGACGATGGGAGAAGCAAACAACATAGCGCTCATGTCGATGAGGTGTGCACCCAGATCTACCAAAACGCCGCCCGTTGGGCCGACAAAGCGCCACGACACCGCCCGCTCGGGAGACACGTTGCTGCCACGGTAGTAGCGCAAATGTGCACGCAATGGCACCCCCAAGTGGCCTGCAGCGATGCGCTGCCGTGCCTCGACGAGGGCAGGTATGCGGCGGAAGTGGTGATTCATGACAAGTACGACGCCCGCAGCATCCGCTGCTGCCACGAGTGCGCGTGACCGCTCACGGTCGACCGTCAACGGTTTTTCGCACATGATGTGCTTGCCTGCGGTAATGGCCTGGGCTACGTGTTCGGCGTGGAGTCCCGTCGGAGTACTAATCAATACAGCGTCGACGGAAGGATCTGCCAACAGGTCCGTATATGCGCACTGCCG
>CAIZHO010000556.1 GCA_903932805.1 uncultured Roseiflexaceae bacterium
TGCGAGGGTCTTTTTGCCTTCGTATGGTTCGAGGAGTTCGTACCGCGGAGCATCGAGTGCTTCCTGGGGGTTCATCCCATAATCGATCATGTTGACCAGCATTTGAGCATGCCCTTGGGGTTGCATGAAACCGCCCATGACGCCGAAACTCGCCCACAATGCGTCTTCCTTGGTGACCATGCACGGAATAATCGTATGGTAGGGTCGCTTACCCGGTTCTAATGCGTTGGGATGACCCTCAGCAAGGACGAAGCAGGCACCACGATTTTGCATACAAATGCCGGTATCCCCAGCAACAACACCTGACCCAAACCCGTAGTACAAACTATTGATGAACGAAACCGCATTGCCCCACTGATCGACCGCAGTAATGTACACCGTATCGTTCGAGATAGGCAGTTCGCCCGCATGGACCTCAGACACTGCATGCATATTGACCAATGCGCGGCGTGGTGTGATGTACGCATCGGACAACAGCGCCTCGACCGGCACATGTCTGAACGCGGGGTCAGCAATGTAGCGCGCCGCATCGGCAAACGCCAAGCGCATGGTTTCGATTTGGATGTGCAAGGCTTGGGCAGAATGTGGCCGGTACTGGCTCAGATCGAACCCTTCGAGCATCCGCAGTGCAATCAATGCGGTCAGACCTTGGCCATTGGGTGGGCATTCGTACACGTCATACCCGCGGTAGGATGCATGGGCTGGGGTCACCCACTCGGACCGATGTGCGGCCATATCGGCTTTGCAGAGGTACGCGCCGTCGCGTGCGAGTGCAGCGACGATACGGTCGGCAAGCGCTCCGCGATAAAAAGACTCTGCACCGCCTGCCACAATTGCTTCGAACGTCGCGGCGAGTTCTGGTTGAAAAAACCGCTGCCCAAGCGCTGGCGCTGAGCCGTTCGGTAAGAAGATCCGTTCTGCATCGGGGTGGAGGCGCAACTTGGCTTCGGCCTTGGCCCACCCACGTGCAATGATTTCGCTGACTGCAAACCCATTTCGGGCGTAGTTGATAGCGGGTGCAAGAATCTGATCGAACGACAAATTACCGTGCGCAGCAATTAGATCTTCCCAGGCTGCAACTGCACCAGGCACCGTAATCGGTAGGACGCCGTTGAGTGGGATCGTCTTGTGGCCTTGGGCATGGAACACATCACGCGTCAAACTCAGTGGCGCACGCCCGCTGCCGTTCAACGCGGTGACGCCTTTGGTTTTTGCATCGTAGACCAAAGCGAATGCATCGCCGCCTATCCCAGTGCTCATTGGTTCGACAACGTTCAATACCGCTGCGGCCGCGATGACCGCATCGGCAGCTGTGCCACCTTGTGCCAACATCTGCAACCCAGCCTGGGCTGCCAAGGGATGGCTCGTTGCGACAGACCCGCCCGTGCTTACCACCATTGACCGTCGTGAAGGAAATGCACTCATACTCTTCATTAGCGTGGTACCTCAACTCCCAAGGTGGCCGCAATGGTCTCGAATTGTGGTCGACTGAACGCACCAGCTGCACGCCAGACTTCTGTGCCATTTGCGTCAAAGAGCACATACGTCGGCGTCATCATTACGCCAATCTGTGCAGCGATGGCGCGGTTGTCTGCATCCCGCGCATCGAGATGCTCGACTTGGAGGTTTTTGCCGTAGTCCTTTTCAATCCCATTCACGATGGGCTTCGAAATAA
>CAIZHO010000557.1 GCA_903932805.1 uncultured Roseiflexaceae bacterium
CCAGCCCATCCCCATCATGATTGGGTCGTGGGGCGCCAAGTTGTGTGCGCTGGCCGGCGAAGTGGCCGACGAAGTCAAGGTGGGCGGATCGGCCAATCCCGACGTGGTGCCATACATCCGCAGATACATCGCCAACGGCGAACAGACGGCCCAGCGCACGCCCGGCAGTGTGGGGATTGCCCTCGGCGCGGTGACGGTCGTCGACGACGATCGCGCCCAGGCGCGCCAGGCCGCGCGTGAAGCGGCCGTGCTCTATCTCCCGGTGGTGGTGCCGTTGGACCCGAGTGTATCGATCGAACCAGAACTGATTGCACGGTTACAGGTGTGCGCCGACCGCGGCGACTTCCGCGCGGGAGCAGCGTTGATATCCGACGAATTGCTCGACCGCTTCGCCTTCGCCGGCAATCCGGCAGATATCATCGGCCAGTGCGAACGCTTGTATGCCGCCGGGGTCGACCGGATTGAGTTCGGCACCCCACACGGCCTCAGCGACCCTGCAACCGGCATCACGTTGTTGGGCGGGACGGTGTTGCCGGCGCTCAAGCAGCTGGGGTATGTGGCGTGAACAGAACCCCGCAGAACATCGCCACTGCATGGGTTTGGGTGGGTTGGCTGTGTGTGCTGATGTTGCTTTGTGTGATGAGCATCCAACCGGTTGCGCAATTCGTTGACACAAGCGATGTAACGCTCTACCCGGTAGCAAACAGTAGCGGTCTCGAGACACGCAGCGACAACGACGGCGTTTTTCGTTGGGGGTCGCCCGGCACGACCATCCACATGCCGACCTTACCCGCCGGGAGGTACCTCTTGGCGGCGCTCCTCAGCGTGCCGCAGACTGCTGCGACGGTGACCATTTCGGCAGAAGGCGTCCCGATTGCGACGTTCAGCGCCGTTGCTGATCAGTTCCGCCGGTATCATCTGCTGGTTGGGGTACCCCCCAGCGGTCTGCAGACGCGCACCAGCATCACGCTCGACAGTAATCAGCGCTACGACGATGGCCTGCGTACATTGACCGTCGCCTATGGCACCCTCGCCTTCACCCCCACCCGCCTGCCGTGGCAGCCGGTATGGTCGCTCGACCTGCTGCTGTACGTGGCGTTGGTGCTGGCCTGGGCCGGGTTGACCACTCTGCTCCGCAGTACACCAGCGATACACGTAGCGCTGATGGCATGTGTATGCATGTACGGCATCGCGGTCAGTCAACTCGCGGGGATGCGCTGGATCTGGCTGGTATGTGCAGTGGTGGCCGCATCACTCGCAACGCTCGCCATGGGGGTGCAGCGCTGGTGGACAGCCCCGCACAGCGGTGGCGAGCCGCAGCACACGGTGCGCGCTGCGACCCACCCATACCGCGCCGATATCGATGGACTACGGGCGCTGGCTGTCGGGGTGGTGGTGCTATACCACGCCTTCCCCGAACAGTTCCCGGGGGGATTCATCGGGGTGGATGTGTTTTTTGTCATTTCGGGGTATCTCATTAGTCAGATTTTGTTCGAACGAGTCGCAGACGGGACGTACTCACTTCTCGATTTTTATGCACGACGCGTGCGGCGCATCTTCCCTGCGTTAGGTGTGGTGTTGCTAACGGTGCTGGTAAGCGCACAGTGGCTGTTCCCACGCGAGCTGATGCAGGCGATTGGGTTGCACGTCGCAGCCGGCGCGGGGTTCGTCGCCAATCTGCTGTCGGCAGCGCAGGCCGGTTACTTCGACGATACCGCGGTGCGCAAGCCATTACTGCACCTCTGGTCGTTGGGCATCGAAGAGCAGTTCTATCTGATCTGGCCGTTTGTCATCGTTGCGCTTGTACGCGCGCGCCGGCTGGCTCCGTGGATCTTGGGCAGCATGGCGATTGCTTCGTTCGCCGCAAACCTGTGGACGACGGGGGATCCAGCGGGGATTGCATTCTACTGGCCGATGATGCGCGTCTGGCAGTTTGTCGCCGGGGCAGCGTTGGCCTACGCGGTGCACACGCGGACAACCGCAAAGAGGCCGGCGCGCACGCGCTGGCCGGCGCTCTCGCAGCCGTGGGCTTCGACTGCCATAGGGGTCGGTGCGCTGGGGGTGTTGATCGCGTGTACCGTTGGGTTCGACAAACAGACGCCATACCCTGGTTGGGCTGCGCTACTACCGACGCTGGCAACTGGTGCCTTGCTGGCGGCAAAACCGACTGACTGGGTGCAACAGTGGTTGTTGGCCCGCCGCGGGATGGTCGCGCTCGGAGTAATCAGCTACCCGTTGTACCTCTGGCACTGGCCGTTGTTGGCGTATGGCTATCTGCTGTGGGATGCGCGCTTCGACACGGTCTGGCGCATCGGGGCAGTGTTGGTGGCAGTGATATTGGCTGCTGCGACGTATTGGTTCATCGAGCAGCCCATCCGATTTGGTCGCCTGCGGCAGTTGAACCCGCTACTCTTGGCAGCATTGATGGCGGTCATCGGCACTACTGCTTGGGCAGGAGTGGCCTCGGGGTTGACGCAAACGGCGACGGCGGCACATGTGCAAGCAGACATCCCGTACGACGTCAATGGGTCGGCCTGTGGGACGGCGGCATTTGCGGCGCATCCGTACAAGTACTGCAGCTTCCATAGCGGTACTGACCCGCAGGCAGAGGACATCTACGTGGTGGGCGACAGTCACGCG
>CAIZHO010000558.1 GCA_903932805.1 uncultured Roseiflexaceae bacterium
AGGCTGCCCCCGCGCTTTCTCAAGATAGGCACATGAAAACAAAAATCCACCATCTCGCCGGAGCGAGATGGTGGATTTATTGGGATTGATTAGGCTTGTTCTTCGCTGGCTTCGGCCTTGGCGGCTTGTTCGGCGATGATGCGCTCGATTTCCTCAGGCTTTTTGAGCGAGAGGCCCATGCGCTGGCGCTGGCGATCGAGGCTGACGATGTGTGCGGTGACGGTAACGCCAGGCTGGAGCTTGTCGCGCGAGGTAACTGCACCTTCGCCATCGATTTCGCTGGCATGGATGAGGCCTTCGACGGCGTCTTCGATCTGGACGAAGGCACCGAACGGAGCCACGTTGGTGACTGGGCCCGAGACTTCTTGACCGATGGTGTAGCGCTGTTCGATGGTGTCCCATGGGTTCGGCAACAAGCGGCGCAACGACAGGCCGATGCGCTCGCGTGAAGCATCGATTTCGATGATCATCACTTGGACTTCCTGGCCGGGGGACAGGACTTCACGTGGGTGATTGACCCGCTGCCACGAAAGTTCGGAGATGTGGGCCAGGCCATCGGCGCCGCCCAAATCGATGAATGCACCGAAGTTGGTGAGCTGGTTGACACGACCCGACAGGACATCGCCCTGTTGGAGTTCGGACAACAAGCGGTGCTTCTGGGCCTTGCGCCATTCTTGGGTGGCCAAGCGCTCGGACAACACGAGGCGATTGCGCTCGCGGTCGACTTCGATGACCTTGAGCGGAATGGTCTGACCGACCATGCGCTGCAGTGCGTGCTGGCGTTCTTCGGCGGCGGTGCGACCATGGAGCTGAGCAACCTGTGATGCCGGAACGAAACCGCGGATGCGGTTGAACTGGACCAACAAGCCACCTTTATTGCAACCGATGACTGCGGACTGGACAATGCCGTTTTCGGCTTGGAGTTGCAGTGCTTCTTCCCAGTCGCGTGCAACTTGAACCAT
Organism: uncultured Roseiflexaceae bacterium; assembly: GCA_903932805.1. GTDB lineage: Bacteria > Chloroflexota > Chloroflexia > Chloroflexales > Roseiflexaceae > UBA965. The sequence goes on from CAIZHO010000558.1 coordinate 963, forward strand.
GCCAACGGACAACACCAGCTCGCCGTCGCGGTTTTCTGGGTCTTGGACATATACCTGGAGCGTGTCACCGACCTTGAGGGTCGTGACGAAATCTTCGCCCATGGTGCGCAGATCGCCGGTGGTGATGGTACCTTCGCGCTTCGAACCAATCGACACGAGGATCGAATCTGCTTCGACCTTCATGATGACGCCTTCGCGCACTTCACCACGCTGCGGACGAGCATAATCATACTCGTTCAGCAACTGCGTCCAATCGAAATGACCTTCTGAACCCTGACTCATAAAAGAACTCTCCTAGGCGGATACTACTAGCTCAGCGGTGGGCCACGACTCCCGCTTCGCGCGAATACACAAAAAAACCGGCGTCAAAATCAGACGCCAAGCGCGTGGCATACGATATTATGTCAGTATAGAGTTTTTGCCATGAATTGTCAATGAAACAGCCATTCCTGTGCGTCATTGTCATGCCATACAACCCTCTCGCAGCAATACACGAAGTGAGTGCGCCCGCATGGCTATTGTCTTTGTCTTTGTCGACGGAATCGGGCTCACCGATGCCCATAGCGATAATCCCTTTGCAACAACCGCAATGCCGTTTGTGCAAGAATTGGTGGGTGCCCCACTGCTCAACAACGCCGTCGGACGGCACCGACATGCGCTGCTCAAAGCAATCGACGCGTGCTTCAGTGTGCCGGGGCTCCCCCAGAGTGGGACGGGTCAGACCGCATTGTTTGCGGGGATCGACGCCGTCGGGCTGGTCCAACGGCATCAATCACACTTCCCTCCGACGGCATTACAACAGACCCTGCGCGACCAGAGCGTCTTGCGGCGTGCCTTGATGCACGGGAGCAGTGCCTTTGCCAACGCCTTTGATGGCGGATTTTGGGATGCCATCGCCACACGCAAGCTCCGCAAATCGGCGAGTGTGATTGCCGCCGAGGGTGCGGATGTGCGGTTTCGCACGGTCGATGATTTGGTCGCGGGGCAGGCGTTGTCGTGGGACATCACCAACGATGTGATGCAGACGCGCCACCCGGAGCGCGTTGCCTCCATTGATGCATACGATGCTGGGGTCAACCTGGCGCGCCTCGCACAGGGTCATGTGCTGTCACTCTACGAAACGTTCTTGACGGACCTCGTGGGGCACGGCCGGAGCACCATTGACGCGGCAACCGTTGTCACACGCATTGATCGGTTGATCGGCGGGGTTGTTGCCACGCTCCGGCCGCAGGATTCGATGGTACTGTCGAGCGATCATGGGAACTTCGAGTGCCAATCGGACCCCAGCCATACGCGCAACACGGTCCCACTCTTGGTAGTCGGGCCAGCTTGTGATACACTGCACGAAGTAACGGATATCAGCCATATCGCCGACGCGCTTGTACGCGTCATGCGGCCCGAGTAGGAGTACCCCATGCGCGTCGGGGTGTTTTACAATCCTTTTTCGGATGCGAGTGTGCGCTTTTCTGAGGCGGCCACGACCTGGTTGCGTAGCCGCGGCGTCGACACCTGGCGCAGTGCTTCGCACGAGGGCCGTGACGTACGCTCGGTCGAGCACGCCGATTTGTTCGTGGCTGCAGGTGGCGATGGCACGGTGTTGCGGGCGGCACGTGTGGGGATGCGGATGGGCGTGCCGGTGTTGCCGGTGGCGCTGGGCCATTTGAACTTTATGGCCGAACTCGAGCCCGACACGTTCTACGAGGGTATCAGCACCGTTTTGGATGGTGGTGGCTGGATCGACGAACGCTCGATGATCGAGGGCGTCGTCACGCATGTCGACGGCAGTCCCGATTTGGATCTGATTGCCATCAACGAAATCATTATCACCCGGCGTGACATCAACCGCATCATAAGCATCGATGTGCGTATCTATGACACGCATTTAAACACCTACCACTCCGATGGTTTGATTATTTCTACCGCGACCGGCTCGACGGCGTACGCGTTGTCTGCAGGTGGACCGATTATGGACCCACGCTCGACCGCGATGGTCATGGTCCCCATTGCAGCGCATATGACCAGCATCAAATCACTGGTCTTGCATGAAGACGCGACGTTGCAGTTGACGCTGCGCGGTCGCCATTCGGCGGCAGTCTATGCAGATGGCAACGATCATCACCCGCTCCAAGAAGGCGACACGGTGACGATTCGCCGCTCGCAACGAACATGCGCGTTCAAACGGGTTTATTCTTCAAATACATTCTATGCACGCTTGACGCAACGATTGCGACGCGACTGAAGAGTTATCAGTTCGCAGTTTTCAGTTTGCAGTGTTGTGTGTGGACATCACTTTCTCATGCTCCGCGTCTGGTAATGATTTGGTAACGGCACTCCTCCATACTCGCATTGAGACATATATGGAGGAAGGTATGACCTACCAAAACAACATCCGAGACAAGAGTTACGCATTTGCTAAGTTAGCCGTACGCATGTATTCCTTGCATTCAAACAATCAGATGCTCCGTCCGTTATTACTTCAATTCGTTCGTTCGGCAACGAGTGTAGGAGCAAATGTTGAAGAAGCGGTGGCAGCTGAATCACGCGCTGATTTTCGTCACAAAATGACCATTGCGTACAAAGAGGCCCGTGAAACTGCCTACTGGCTACGTCTTTTCGTTGATACAGAAATCATGCCAAAAAACGAGTGCATCCCAATGTACGAAAAAGGACTCGAACTCGTGAAAATCCTCTTTGTAATTTGTCGGTCTTCCAAAAAACCGCGCTCTGATAACTGATAACTGATAACTGATAACTGATAACTGATAACTACAGCGCCGAAAACTCTTTGCTATTGCG
>CAIZHO010000559.1 GCA_903932805.1 uncultured Roseiflexaceae bacterium
GCGTACCAATCGGTTGCACGTGATGCGCTCTGCTCGAGCAACGTGCGCCACGCGGGTTGGACCATCCAGGCGCCGGGTGCAGCAGTCGGGTCTTGGGTCGGCAGTTGGCCGGTGCGCAAAAGCGTCTGCCATGTGCGCTGCTCGGCGCCGAGGGATGTACTGGGGAAGACAAACGCCGCCGATACCGTCGGCTCATTTGTCCTTGCACGGCGCTCGAGTTCGAGTGCGCCCCAGCATGACCCGTGCTGGAGGATTGTGCTCGCCGGCAGATCGGCACGCGCAGTGTATTGCGCATCGAGTGCCTGTAACTGCGCCGTGCTGAGCTTGCCCTTGAGTAGGCGGTCGACCCCTTGCCAGGCGTGCTGCCAGTCGGGATGATGCACCATCGCCGGGTCACCTTGGATGTGGCCAAACACTTGGGTCCAGTGCCAATCGGCGCGCGCCGGCATGGTCAATCCGTGCAATTGCGAGGGCGCCAGGCCTGCTTGGATCTCGAGGTAGGGTTTGCCGCCCGGCGCGAGGAAGTCTTGCCAATGGCGGCCGCCCTGATGGTTGCCCCAGCAGAACATCTTGCGGTAGCGCAACATCGGCGTCGACGCTTCGATGAAGCCCGACCCATCTGCCCCCAAGGCTGCTTCCCACGGCATATCGACATCGTCGGGTTGGAAGAAGTACTCGTTTGCCGACCCCGAATGCAACGAATACGACGCGTCTTTGTTGTCGAATGTCGACAGCACCGGCATCTCACCATACGCGTAGTCGTAGCCTTTGCCGGTCAAATCGGTGTAGATGATTTCTTTGGTAGGTGCCAACACACGCACGTCTGGTCGTTCGTCTACGGCGGTATTCGTCCACCAGTACATCGATGTCGGGTCATCGTTGGGATTGGCGATGCGCGTGTGCGCAATCAGCCACGGTGACCCTGGCGGGAGGTAGAAGTCGATTTGCCAAAAGAGGTTCTTGCAGCGTTCATATTCGTAGAGCCGCAATCCAGGTTCACCGTCTGCACCCGTGATGGCGGCGGCATACACGGGCGAGCAGGTCCCGAAGGTGTGACCATACTGGCTGACGTTCCACTCGATCCCGCCCGAAAACCAGGCGTTGCGGATGGCCAGATTAGCTGGCTGATAGACGGGATTGCGATTGAGCAGTTCACGTTGTAACGGGATATGAAAGAGCGACAACAAGCGCCCGCCAACAGCAGGCAGAAAGGTCGCACGGAGCGTTTCGTTTTCGAGCACGATTGTCTCGTAGGTTGTGTCGACGCGTTGGCGCGTGTAGGTCTCTTGCATGCGATAAGGCAACACCCGTAAGCCGCATTCGGACCCGAGCATTTCGAGCTTGCGGGCGGGCATGTTGGCATGCACACTGACCGGTCGAGTGGTGATACGATCGCGAAAACGCGGCAGTGGGTTCTCTGCACCCAAGGAAACCCCCGGCATCGTCAGCGGGGTGACCGTCAATGTCGTCATAATGTGTACTCCGGTGTACGGTTGTGTTCTCAATGAATGGGTCTATTGTATACCTGCAGACGATGTGGTGGTCACACCATGCAACCCATTGGATTGACATCCCAAACTCAAAGTTTTACGATGATGAATCAGTACAGATACGTATGCCCAGGCGTTGAAAGGATTGTGTATGAGCACCAAGAAA
>CAIZHO010000560.1 GCA_903932805.1 uncultured Roseiflexaceae bacterium
CCCATCTGCGCCACGCAGCGTGCCGCTGCTGCATTAGCAAACTCGGCCGCAGCGCGCAGACCCATCCCAGCCACGCGCGCATACACAAAGCTACTACAAAACGTATCACCCGCGCCGGTCACATCGACCACCGTCACCGCCACCCCAGGCACGGCGATGGTCTGCGTGCGCTCATAGACGACACACCCACGCTCTGCCAATGTCACCACCACCACCTGGATGCCGTATGACAGCAAGCGGTCCGCAGCCGCGCGTGCATCGAGCCCACCACGATAGCGGTCATAGCCGACTTCATTAAAAAAAGCCACATCGAGTCGTCGGTAGCGCGCTTCGTCGCCGTCGTTGATATAGTCGACATCGAGGTCATAGACCAGCTGTGCGCCGTGCCGACGACAATAATCGATAATATCGTCGCTGTTCATCGTGCCACAGCGCAGCAACTCGAACTCGATGGGCGTCGAATAGATGTAGCGCGCCTGTGCCAACACATCCAGCTGTTCAGTAGTAATCTCGATTGCCGTAATGCCCATGGTGGGGATGAGGACCGTATGTTCGTCGCCCACCAAAAAAATCATGCATTTGGCATCGGGGAGGGTGTCGTCAAAAACCACCAACGACGTATCAACGCCACTTTTTTCGAGATCAGCAAGCAAAAACTGCGTTATGGCACCGCGATTGAGCGCCGCCAAGAATTTCACCTGCATGCCCAATCCCGCTGCCACACAGGCAGCATTGGCAATCATGCCGCCCGGCATGGCGGGCAGCGGCTGTACCAGCGCTTTATCTTTGATGCTCGGCCAGGAGTCGGCCCGATAATACTCGTCGAGCGCCACATCACCGACATAGACGGCATATCCACTGGTCACGGCGTGTGCTCCTGTTCATTGGGATGGTGTATCACCGATGGACCATTGTGGTATGGAAAACCCATACATCCCGTACGACCATGCCAGGTTATTTGTTTGTCACTTTGTAGACATTGCCCTGGCTGTCGTAGGTAATCCACTCACCGACTACCTCGCCGCGCACAAAATGGCCCGAACGCTTGATGGTGCCATCGATGCGATACCATTCCCAGTACCCATCGGGCAGCCCGTCGACGAGTTTGCCCTTGGACCAGCGGGTCACGCCGTTGGCGTGGTATTTGATGAGAAAGCCGTCGATGAGTTCAGATGCTTTCGGTTTCATCTTTTTCGGCGCACATAATTCTGTATTGTGCAGACGGAGGCTCTCGGTGAGGATCCCGATTGCCTTGGGGCCGACCCCATGCAACGCCGCAAGCTCGGCTGCGGTGTGTTTTGCGACGTCTTCGAGACAGGTGATCCCTGCCGCGATGAGCGCATTCGTCGCGGGCCGACCGATATTCGTGGGGAGCGGCGTGTTCATGATGGTCCTCAAGCGCAGAACATACCCAACTACTATACCCCAAGTCGTTTCTTCGATCGCATGACTCCAACGACACAACACACCATGTTCGTGGCTGTCATCGAATGCCGCCGGCCAAAACCATAGTATCCTGAGAGCAGACCGTCGCACAGTGC
>CAIZHO010000561.1 GCA_903932805.1 uncultured Roseiflexaceae bacterium
CAGATTGTCGCCCTGCTGCCCACCGGCCAGGCCTTCTATGCCGCCGATACGTTGACCGACCAGAACGAACGCACCCTGTGCGCCGAGCTCGTGCGCGAACGCATCATGCACCTCATCGGCGACGAGGTCCCGTATGGCGTGGCCGTTGAGGTCGAAGAGTGGGAGACGCGGCCCAACAACAACGTCTACATCCGCATGACCATCCACGTCGAGAAGGACTCCCAAAAAGCCATCCTCATCGGCAAAGGCGGCGCCATGCTCAAGCGCATCGGCACCGATGCTCGACCTGCCATCGAACGGATGCTCCAGCAGCGCGTCTTCCTCGATTTGTGGATAAAACCGCGCGACAACTGGCGTGACGACCCCAGCGCGCTCCACTGGCTGGGCTACAACAAATAGGTTCTCTGCGCGGTCGCCTCGGGGGCGGCCGCGCCCGTATACACCCCACAAGAGGAGGATGCCCGGATGCAATCCACACCGACAAACGACTACTCGCGCAAATGGTGGGCATTGGCGGCAGTAGGCAGCGGCACGTTCATGTCGACGGTCGATGGCTCGATTGTCAACATCGCGCTCAACACCATCCAACAGACCTACAACGCCTCGCTCGGCCAAGCCGAGTGGGTGATTTTAGCCTATTTATTAGGCATCGTCTGCTTGCTGCCCAGTATGGGCCGTTTGGGCGACATGATCGGCCGGCGCCGCGTGTATATGACTGGCTTCTTCCTCTTTGCGTTTTCGTCGGTCTTCTGTGGGTTCGCCTGGGATATCAACTCGCTGGTGGTCTTCCGGCTGCTCCAAGCCGTCGGCGCTGCCATGATCCAGGCGATGGGTGTAGCATTGCTCATCCAAGCGTTCCCTGCATCCGAACGCGGTCGAGCCTTGGGCTACAACGCCACCATCATCTCGGTGGGCGTCGCCTCTGGTCCCGTATTGGGTGGTGTGATGATCGAGAGCTTCGGCTGGCGCTCGATCTTCTTGGTCAACATCCCATTCAGCATCATCGCCATCGCTGTCTCGTACTGGGCACTGACCAACGACACCCAACGGAGCAAACAAAAGTTCGACTACGTCGGTGCAGTCAGCCTTGGGGCAGCCTTGGTCGCCGTGCTCTACGCATTGACCGAAGGGCAACATGTTGGGATGTCGACCCCCTGGGTCTGGCAATTGTTTGTGGCGGGTATCGCCGGCTTGGGCTTTTTCTTGTGGTGGGAGACCAAGACCAGCGCGCCCATGATCGATTTGAGCTTCTTCAAAAACCGCACCTTCAGTATCGGGTTGATGCAGACCTACCTCATCACGCTCCCACAACAATTCAATTATGTCTTGTTACCCATCTACCTCCAAATGGTCGCCGGCTACGACGCCCGCACCACCGGCTTGGCCATGATTGTCGTGCCCATCACGACGGCGGTGCTGTCGTCGGTGAGTGGCCGTTTGTCCGATACCTATGGTCCCAAGTACATCACGCCTATTGCGATTGTTATCTGGGGTGCCGGGCTCATCTTTATGAGCGGGTTGTCGGCCACCCCGACCCTGTGGGATGTGGCGATTCGGGTCTTCTTCATCGGCGTGGGTGTCAGCTTGTTTTTTACGCCGGTCAACAGCAGCATCATGGGCAGTCTGCCCAAAGAACGTAGCGGCATCGCCAACGGCATCATGTCCGTGGTCCGCACCATGGGGCAGATCAGCGG
>CAIZHO010000562.1 GCA_903932805.1 uncultured Roseiflexaceae bacterium
CACCTATCGCTGCAGTGGGCCGCGCAACCCGCGCCGACGTTGATGTTGCTATCAGCGCTGCATATGGATCGTTTGCCCAGACCAGGTCGCTGCCTGCACACGCGCGCGCACGCATCCTGCGCACGGTCGCAGCAACGCTGACCACCCAGCGCGAAGCGTTTGCCCAGGCCATTGCGCTCGAAGCCGGCAAGCCCATCGGCCAAGCCCGTGGCGAAGTCAGCCGCGCGGTGACGACCTTCGAGACGGCAGCCGATGAATGTAGCCAGAGCCATGACGAAGTGCTCCGACTCGACCGTGCACCAGGGGGCGAGCAGCGGCACGCCACGGTCAAACGCGTTCCGATTGGTCCGATTGCGGCCATCGCACCCTTTAACTTCCCGTTGAACCTCGTCGCCCACAAAGTTGCCCCCGCGATTGCGGCGGGCTGCCCCATCGTCCTCAAACCTGCCTCGCAAACGCCGACAGCGGCACTGATGCTCGGCGATGCAATCATCGCGGCAGGGTGGCCAGCCGGCGCCCTCAGTGTCCTCCCCGTTGCCAGCACTGACGCCCAAGCGCTGGTACGAGACGAACGCATCGCACTGCTGTCGTTCACGGGGTCGCCTGCGGTGGGCTGGCAACTCAAAGCCGACTGCGGCCGCAAACGCATCACCCTCGAGTTAGGCGGCAATGCTGGGGTGATTGTCCACGACGACGCAGACATCGCCACGGCGGCCGCCAAATGCGTCGCGGGTGGGTTCAACTATGCCGGTCAGAGCTGCATCAGCGTCCAGCGTGTCTTTGTGCAGCGTGCGGTGTATCCTGCATTTGTCGAAGCCATGCGTGCTGGCGTTGAACGACTGGTCATCGGCCACCCTCTCGACGAACAGGCAGATCTGTGCTCGGTCATCGCGCCCGCCGAAGCGCAACGCATTGCCGAATGGTTCGCCGAAGCGCGGGCGGCCGGGGCAACCTTTGTCAGTGGTGGCACCGTCGACGGCGGGATTGTCAAACCCACCATCATCACCGACGCAGGGCCACGCCTCCAGGTCAATTGCCGCGAAGTGTTTGCGCCGGTGGTCACCATTACCCCATACGACGATTTTGCCGGCGCCATCGCGATGGTCAACGACAGCGATTATGGTCTGCAAGCTGCGGTATTCACCCGCGACGTGGGTCGCATCTATCACGCCTATGACGCGCTCGAGGTGGGGGGGCTGATTGTCAATGATATGCCGACGTGGCGGCTCGACCCCATGCCATACGGCGGAGTGAAGCACTCGGGCTTCGGTCGTGAAGGGGTCCGGTATGCCATCGAAGAAATGACCGAGCCCAAACTCATGGTTATTAACCTGTCCTAACTGCAACCAATGCGCGATTTGTCGCGTCCAAAAAGCGGTTACAACAGGAGGTCTCCATGAGTACGCGCACCCGTTTTTATCGAAGCCGCAGCGAGGCAATGGTCGCAGGAGTCTGTAGTGGGATCGCCCGCGCTCTTGCTCTCGAGGTCTGGGTTGTCCGCCTCATCTTTTTGCTGCTCGTCATCGGATTTGGGACCGGTGTCCTCGCATACTTGGTATTGTGGTTCATCATGCCTGAGGAGCGCCCGGGGTCGGTTATTGAACCATATGTCTTCGAACAAACCGCAGTCAACCAACGTCGTGTCACCGTCGCAAGCATCCTGATGCTTATTGGCGCCTACATGCTCATCAACGTATTGTTCGGACCGCAAGTATGGCGCTATGCGTTACCCGCGTTGCTTATCATCGGCGGGATTATTCTGTTTAGTTCAAAGAAGTAAAACAGGAGTTTTGAAAAAATGGACCCGTTGCGCTTTGATGCACGGGTCCGCACACACCATTCTGACTCCAGAGAGTATGCCTTCATAGGTTCAGTAGTTTGAATTTTGTTAAAAATTACAATTTGTTCGAGTTTTTCCGGAAGCATACTTTCAATAACATGAAAGGAATCCGGTATGCACAAAAACCTCACTGCTATGCTGGCTGGTCTCTTGTTGGTAAGTCTCATATTTTTCTCAACGCCCTCCCATCCTGTTGGTGCCGCAGTCAGCGTACAGTTTGCTGTCGGCAGCTATCACACCTGTGCACTCAAACAGACATCCGTCTGGTGTTGGGGATTGAACTATTATGGACAACTCGGTGATGGCACAAAAGTTGACAAAAAAGGAGCTGTTAAAGTGCTCGATGCTGCACGAAAGCCATTTACCGCCGTCACCAAGATAAGCAGCAGCCGTGGTTCAACGACGTTTGGTGGTGGTGATCGTGATTATGTGGGGTCCACATGTGCAATTAAAGCAACGGAAGTCTGGTGCTGGGGCAATAATGATTTTAAGCAATTAGGGAGCACAACTCTCTCAGCACGCACATCTACTTCCCCTGTCTTGGTGACAAAATCCAATCGGACCAGGTTAAACAGTGTCATTGATGTACAGGTTGGCGGGTTACATGCATGCGCACTCACGTCAGGCAAGACGGTTTGGTGCTGGGGAGCCAATGACTACGGACAATTAGGGATCGGAACTACTCCATCTTATCCCCCGAAAACAGGGGCCTTCCAAGTCAAGAAAACCACGTCTACATTCCTCACCAATGTCACTGCGGTAACTGCTTCACAAAACTTCACTTGTGCGCTCAGTGCAGGCACCGTCTGGTGTTGGGGGGTAAACTTTAGCGGGCAGCTTGGCATCGGCAACAAAACAAACAAAATGTACGCCACCCAAGTAAAAACACTCGATGGTTCACCGCTGACGGGAGTCTCGAGCATATCAGCAGGCTTCTCCCATGTCTGCGCTACTAACACGACAGGTGCCTGGTGCTGGGGGAGCAACAGCTTTGGTCAAGCACTCAATAATGACATTAATCACGCGGACCTCACAAAAGCTACACCGGCAGTGTACACAGACGGTTCACGGATTCCAGCAAACGTGATTATCTCAACACCTGATTTTAAGACGTGTTTTACCAATTCAGGGATGCTTTGGTGTACGAGCATGGGTACCCTGTCCCTGTCTCAGGTCATGTATGCAGACAATTCCCCGATGGCAATCGATGGAGTGTTATCATCAGGAGGGAATACATTTTGCGCGACTTTGAGAAGCATCCCCATGTGCTGGGGGGTCAACGAATTCGGGCAAGTGGGTGATAGATCGACCACGTATCGTATGTATCCTGTTCGGGTGAAGTACAACAGCGGTGCGGTGTTCCCATAACAAAAGCCCCCTGCAGCACGCATGCTGTAGGGGGCTTGACGTGTTTACTCGGATTTGACCAGCGCGATCGCGAGCACCTCGTCCATGGTCGAGACTGGTATCAACTCCAAATCGGCACGGATTTTGTCGGGCAGTTCGGGGATGTCTTTGGCATTCGCAATAGGCAACAAAAAGGTTTTGATGCCCGCACGATGCGCCGCCAACGTCTTTTCTTTGAGCCCACCAATCGGCAACACCTTGCCCCGCAGCGTTACTTCACCGGTCATTGCAACGTCACGTCGGACTTTTTTGCCGGTCATTGCAGAGATA
>CAIZHO010000563.1 GCA_903932805.1 uncultured Roseiflexaceae bacterium
GCCACGGCTGGCTCGAGGCACCTGCCGACCCCGCCCACGGCACGTGGCAGTGGCACGGTGAGTTCGTCGATGCGCCGTGGGGTGCCATGGCGAGTATCCCCATGCTGGTGGTCGATGTGGACGGCGATGGCCGTAACGAGCTCATCACCGGCAATGCGCACGGCTATGGTCTGTGGTGGAGCAAACGCCGCGCTGACGGGCGCTGGGACCACCACCCCATCGACCCCGGCAACGCCCAATACCACGACCTGCATTGGGTCGATATCGACGGCGATGGGCAGGCCGAGCTGGTCACCGGCAAACGCCATCGCGCTCACAACGGCAACGACCCGGGCGAGTGGGATGATGTGGGCATCTATTACTTCAAATGGAGCGGCGAAAGCTTTGTGAAGCAGGTCATTGAGTACGGACCCATTGGGCAGGCGACCGGCTGCGGCATCCACTTCGCCATTGCCGATGTCACCAACAGTGGGCGCCTCGACATCGTCGCACCAGGCAAAGATGGCTTGTATCTGTTTGTGAATCTGGGGAGTGCGTAGGAGGCATTATGCTATTCGAGTGGGGCTTATTGCAATAAGCCCCACTCGAATAAACGCACTGCGGCCCATAAAATCCGCGCAAATCAATTCATCCCATGCGCCCACGCACCACCGTGCACGGACACATGGTGTGTGTTTTTGCCCTAAGCGGACAGGACTACTTCTTGATCAACACCTTCACCGCCTCGATCAGGCGATCCATGTCGGTGGGCGTATTGTAGGCTTGGACCGCCACGCGCAAGAAGGTATGCCCGTTCCAGGCGACAATCGGTACTTCGATGGAGAATTCGTTCCACAGCCGGTTGTAGTCGATGCGCTCGTCGGTGGGGACTGGGCACAGCGCCATCTGGTTCCACCACTGCTGCGACTCGTCGCTGACGGGCTGCAAGCCGGTCAACTCGGCGATGCGCATGCGCGTCTGCGAGCCCAATGCGTGACAAGCGGCGCGTACTGCGGGCCAATTGTGCTTGCGTTGGAACTCAATCGCAGCCGGAACGGCCAACCACGGCGCGGGGTCGTTGGTGCCTACATTGGTGAACAGATTGACATAGCGCGGCATGTTGTCGTGGTGGCGGCTCAGGTTCCAGCTGACAACCAACGGCTCGAGCCGGGCCTGCATGTCGCGCCGGCTATACAAAAAGCCGGCACCCTTGGGCGCACACAGCCATTTGTGGCAGTTGGCCGAGTAATAATCGGCATCCAAATCGGTCAAATCGAGGTCGATATGGCCGGGCACGTGTGCGCCGTCGATGACGGTGATGATGCCGGCAGCGCGGGCGCGGCGGCAGATTTCTTTGATGGGGAAGATCATGGCCGTGGCCGAGGTGATATGACTAATTGAGATGGCTTTGGTTTTGGGCGTCACAAACGACCAAAAATGCTCGACAAAGGCAGCCTCGGTGGTCATCGGAATGGGAATGGGGGCATAGACCATTTTGCCGCCGTTGCGGCCCAAGTGGTATTCCCACGTATTGTTGATGGCGCCGTATTCGTGGTCGGTGGTCAGGATTTCGTCGTCCTTCTCGAAGCGCAACGAATTGACGACGATGTTCATCCCATAGGTAATATTGGGCACAAAGACCAGGTCGTCTGCATGGGCATTGACGAACGCCCCGAGCTTGATGCGGGCTTCTTCGAGCAGGGCCAAGCGGCGGCGCCCAAAGAAGTGGACCGGCTCGGATTCGAGCTCGTCTTGCCAGCGCCGATACTCGGCGATGACCTCGCGCGGGCACGACCCGAAGCTGCCGTGATTGAGGAAGGTGATGTCGCGGCGCAGATTAAACTGCGATGCGATCTCGGGCAGGGGCATCGTCAATGGTGCAGTCATGTCAAACCTCGCTGTCTGTGAATGCCACTAGTGTACGTCAAAAATCCGTGGACGCGTTAGCCCATGGTGCTGATATGGTCGGGGCGGATGGTATAGCGGGCCCGGACTTCGTTGGGGTCATCGCTCCGATAGACCGGCCGGCCAAAATAGCGGAACGACAGCTCGTTGATGTGCGTGCGACCCACGTCGGCATCCGAGATATCAATCACCGGCCCGCGCACCGCCAAATATCGGTATGCGTTGGTCGGATCGACAATCATCAACGCGACATAGGGGGCACGACGTATGTTTTTGTCCTTCAAGCGACCGGTGGCCGCATTGACATAGAACAACCCTTCGCCGTAACTGAACCATACCGGGGTTACTTGTGGGGTGCCATCGGCCATGGTCGTCGCCAAGCCGGCGACGATTGGTTTGGTAATCAGGTCTTGGTATTCTGTGGGAATAACGGAATGCATGGGTGCTCCTCAGCCGAGGCTGCTACAACGGATAATCGCGAGGGACATACGGCAATAGATGTCTGTGGCGCTCGAATACGGGTACTCGGGCACGCCCATATACCGTTGCGCCAGCGCATGCAGATGCGCCAGACCTGTTGCGGCATCGGATGTGTCGACAAGACGTGTATGGACGGCACAGTAGCGGTCGGTGTTGACCGGGTCGACAAACAGCACCACCGCCCGCGGATTGGCTACCAGATTGCGGTATTTGACGGTGCTCGTGCCCGTGGTGATATACAGATGGCTGTGGTCGTAGTCGTACCACACCGGCACGGCGTGCGGTGCACCATCGGGCTGGGTGGTGCTCAGCACCGCCACGGTGGGGGCGGCGATGAGCGCATGGAAGGCAGCGGGGATGTGGGGGTTCATGCCTGCCACTTCAGATTGGGGATCACGTTGCGCCCGAACTGTTCGATGAAGGCCGTCTGATTGCGCCCGACATTGTGGATGTGGATCTCGGTGAAGCCCAAATCGATGAACGACTGGATCTGCGCGCGGTGCTTGTCGAGGTCAGCCGAAATAAGCATGCGGTTCTTGAAGTTCTCGGGCCGGACCAGCTTTGCGATTTCGGCGAAATCCTCCGGGCTACGGATGTCTTGCTTGGGGAAGGCCATACCACCGTTGGGCCATTCGGTCATGGCGTTGTGGGTGGCTTCTTCGTCGGTATCGGCCCACGACAGATGCAACTGCAACAACTTGGGCATGGTCGATGGGTCGCGGCCGACCGATCGGGCACCGTCGTCGAACTTGCCCAACAGCATCTTCAGTTTTTCGTGCGATGCCCCCGGCGTGATAATGCCGTCGAGCTCCCGGCCTCACCAGCTGGCCGTTATTGGGCCGGCGGTGGCCACATTGATGGGTGGCGGTGTGGCCGGTAGGGTCCACATTTTGACCCGTTCGATGGTGA
>CAIZHO010000564.1 GCA_903932805.1 uncultured Roseiflexaceae bacterium
CAACACCTGCCGGGTGATGTCGTCGGGCACAATCACCACGGGAGTTGGGGTCCCAATTGGGCGCGCTGGTGTGGCGGTCGCGGTGGCCCGGCGGGCGACATACTCGGTCATCGCCGATTGCGGTGCACGGCCAAACCAGAGCCAGCTCACTGCCAGCGTCACAATCGCAGTGACAAGATGCGGCAACGTGCGCCTCAGTAGGCGTCGTTGCCGCATCCGTTGTCGCTGTGCGCGTGGTTCGCTCATCTGCCGTGGTCACTCCGCCGCGCATCGTCGTGCACTATTTGTCGATTTGGGCCGTCAACAGAATCGCCTGCGCGATTTCGCGCATCGACTTGCGGGTGTTCATCGACAACTGTTGGATCTTGCGGAAGGCGTCTTGTTCCTTCAACCCCTGCGTGTCCATCAACACGCCTTTGGCGCGCTCGACCAATTTGCGCGTCTCCATGGTGTCCTTCAGGTCGCCCAGCTCGGTGGCGATGCTGTTGAACTCCGCGAAGCGGGCCAGCGCGATTTCGATTGCCGGCAACAACTCTGCCTCGCGGAACGGTTTGACGATATAGTTGACGACACCCGCATCACGCGCGCGTTCGACCAGTTCGCGATCCGAATAGGCCGTCAGCAACAGGACGGGGGCGATATTTTCTTCGGTTAATACTTTGGCCGCGGCAATCCCGTCGAGCTTGGGCATTTTGATATCCATGATGACCAAGTCAGGGCGCAGTTCACGGGCCAAATGGATCGCACTGACGCCGTCGCCGGCATCGCCCACCACCAAATATCCAAGTCCTACCAGCGTTTCGCGCAGATTCATCCGAATAATAGATTCGTCGTCTGCGATGACCAGCCTGAGTTGATTCGCCATGGGTACCTCCCTGAGCGGGATGATGACAAAAGGGTCTACTGTGACTATAGCATGTAATAGAAATGCCGGTCAATCAAAAAACGCCAACATTACGCCACAAAAGCTGTACATTTCGCCACATGCACGCGCATCCCGTTGCGAATCTGTGTAAATCCTCGTATACTAGGGGCACAACGCGACGACGGAGATACGTCGCTGTCGCCCCTGTCCAGAGAAGTGCCGGTTGGTGCGAGGCACACAGGTCACACAGCGATTCCACTCTTGAGCGGCCGAGGACGACTCGGATCGGCAGCACCCGTTATCGTGCAACGAGGTCATCACCCAGATGACGAACGAAGGTGGCACCACGAAGGCATTCGCCTCTCGTCCTTCGCCGGATGGGTGGTGTTTTTTTGTGGCGAAAAGGCTCGGCTATGGATGTTGTCCTGCGTATCTTGTATATCGTCGCGCGCTTCGGGCGGGACGTCTATTGGGCCATTACCAAGCCCGAACTCACCGGCGTCAGGGTCATCATCCTCGATGCCAACGACGCCATCCTGCTGGTACGGCACCGCGCCGGCCCATACGCCTGGACCCTGCCCGGCGGCGGCGTCATCCCGCGTGAACCAGTCATCGAAGCAGGCCGGCGCGAGCTCCGCGAAGAGGCCGGCGTCAATCTCCCCGCCAAACTCTTCTCCATCCATGGCACCAGCGACGGCGCCCACGACATCCACCCCTGCACCGTTACCACCGTGGTCGCCCGCGCATCCATGCTCACCATCCCGCAGCCGTCGCGCTGGTCGATCGAGGTCGCCGATGCCCGCTTTGTCCACCCGAGTGTCTTTCACGAGCTCGACGACGCCATCGAGCCGGGATGTCTACGCCGTATCGACGAAATCCTGACGGGCAAACCCGTCGCCGCACACTGGTAGGAGCCCATATGCCCTATACACCCATCGTCGCTACCCTGGGCTATATCATGTCGGCCGACGGCACCCGAGTGCTGATGGTACACCGCAACAAGCGCCCCGACGACATCCACCTCGACAAGTACAACGGCCTCGGCGGCAAACTCGACCCCCACGAAGACGCTGCCACCGGGATGGCTCGCGAACTGTTCGAAGAAGCCGGCATCACGGTCGATGCCATGGTCCTGCGCGGTACCCTCAACTGGCCCGGCTTCGGCAAAAACGAAGAAGACTGGTTCGGCTTCGTCTTTCGTATCGACCGTTGGTCGGGCGACGTGCATACCCACAACGACGAAGGGTCACTCGAGTGGATCCCCGTGGCCGACCTGCACACCCTCAATTTGTGGGATTCCGATCGCCTATGGATCGACATGGTCTTTGACGGCGACGACTATACCTTCCATGGCGTGGCGCCATACAAAGCCGGCAAGATGGTCTCGTGGACGTGTACCAAAATCGCCTCCCGGGCACCCTGATATCGCAACGCACCCACCGTTACAAGGAGTTTTCTCATGCTCGACATCCGCCTCCTCCGTGAACAAACCGACGCCGTCAAAGCGACCCTCGCCCGTGCGGGCGTCGATCCTGCGGCCGTCGACGTCGTCTTGGGCTTCGACGAACAACGCCGCGGCCTGCTGACCGAGGTCGAACGCCTCAAGGCACACCGCAACACCACCTCCAAAGAAATCAGCACGCTCAAAGATGCCGCTCTGCGCGACACCAAAATCGCCGACATGCGTGCCCTTGGCGATCGCATCAGCGACCTCGACAAGCAGGTCAACGATCTCGAAGCAGCCCAAATGGCCGCCATCCTCGAGCTCCGCAATCTGCCCCACGAGTCCGTTCCCGTCGGCGCCGACGAAGAAGGCAACGTCGTCATCCAGACCATCGGCTCCAAGCGCACCTTCGATTTCGCCCCCAAACCCCACTGGGAACTGGGTACGTCGCTCGACATCATCGACTTCGAGCGCGGCGTCAAAGTCTCGGGCTCGCGCTTCTATATCCTCAAAGGCATGGGCTCACGGCTCCAGCGCGCGCTCATCCAATGGTTGCTCGATCTGCACGGCAAACAGGGCTACTGCGAGGTTTACACCCCGTTTGTCGTCAAAGAGCTGAGCCTGTGGGGCGCACGCCAGCTCCCCAAGTTCCGCGATAATCTGTACCACGATGCCGAAGAGGATCTCTGGTTGGTGCCCACCGCCGAAGTACCGGTAACCAATCTGCATCGTGACGAAATCATCGACGCCACCCAACTACCCATCAGCTACTGCGCCTATACACCGTGCTTCCGCCGCGAAAAAATGAGCGCCGGGCGCGACGTGCGCGGCATCAAGCGCGGCCACCAGTTCGACAAAGTCGAGATGTACAAGTTCGTCCATCCCGACACCAGCTACGCCGAACTCGAGCAACTCCGCCTCGATGCCGAAGAGAGCTGCCGCCTGCTGGGCATCCCCTACCGCACCAAAGTGCTGTGCACCGGCGACATGGGCTTTGCGTCGACCAAGACCTACGACATCGAAGTCTGGGCTCCTGGCCAAGACGAATGGCTCGAGGTCAGCTCGTGCTCCAACGTCGAGTCGTTCCAGGCACGTGCGACCAACATCCGCTTCCGTCCCGAAGCCGGCGCCAAACCCGAGTTCGTCCATACCCTCAACGGCTCGGGCCTGGGCATCCCGCGCACCATGATTGCGATTATGGAAAACTACCAGAACGCCGATGGCTCGATAACGGTTCCCGATGTCCTGCGCCCGTACCTGGGCGGCATCGATGTCATCCGCCCCTAGACCCACGCCGTTCAGCCACACAAAAATCCCCCCAGAGCACCTGCTCCGGGGGGATTGTCGATATCGCGCCGTTACATGACGTGGTAGGCCATCACGACGAGGTCGTGGCGATTGCCGTGCCGATCATGTGCATGCTTGCTAAAAATCCCCTCGCGACTAAAGCCCAGCCGCTCAAAGATGGCCCGACCACTTACCTGCACCGCCAGCATTTCGACGATGACCTTGGCGACCCCCAGGCCACGGGCTGACTCGAAAATAGCTTTGGCCATTTCGGTGCCCAACCCCGAGCGCCGGAACTCCTTGCCCACCATCAGTTGGATGTCGCCCACATG
>CAIZHO010000565.1 GCA_903932805.1 uncultured Roseiflexaceae bacterium
CCCTCTATCGTATCATACGAAGTTCATCTCTGTTATTGCCTCCGTACGCTATCGTATGAAGTGTTTCCGTTAAAAAAATATGGAAAAACTGCGAGCAAATTAGTTAATTACAGTATTGCGTTTTACTGATTTTTGTTGTATTCTACGACAAAGGAAACCATATAAGGAGGAACACTATGCAAAATCTTCAGCATGCAACTACTGCAATTTCACGTGCACAAGGGTGCTTACTCGGGCAGTTCGCAGGTGACTCATTAGGTGGTTTGGTCGAATTTCAACGGCCTGAAAGCATCCTGTTGCGGTACCCCAATGGTGTGACGGAACTCGCAGATGGCGGCACATGGGACAATGTCGCTGGGCAACTCACCGATGACAGCGAGATGGCACTCATGTTGGCACGCTGCCTTGTCACAAAAGGGACGTATACCCCTGAATCAGCATTCGAAGCATATGTCCAATGGAAAAATTCACACCCGTTTGACATGGGATATGCGACCAGGTCAGCACTCTCGGGCAGTCCCAATCCTGATACGCAGGCCAACGGTGCGCTGATGCGCATCAGCCCATTGGGTATTTTTGGCACACAATATCCTGCCGAGACCGTCGCGCAATGGGCCGATGCAGATGCAGCCCTCACCCACCCCAACGCAGTCCCTAGGGCAGCGAGTGTGCTGTTTGCTATGGCAATAGCGCATGTAATCAGAACCGGGCGTACGGCGCAGGAACTGTATGATCAGATTGTGTTGTGGGCACATGAGCGCAACGCTCCAGACACATTGTTGACCGTCATCAGTGCTGCTGCAACGCAACGTCCCACGACATACATCCACCAGCAGGGCTGGGTGTTGATCGCTTTTCAAAACGCGCTGTGGCAGCTTTTGCACGCTGATTCGTTCCGAAACGGCGTCCAAGACACGGTCATGCAGGGTGGTGATACCGACACCAACGCGGCAATCTGTGGTGCGCTGCTCGGTGCGGTGTATGGCCGTGAAGCGGTCCCCCAATCGTGGATTGACGCATTATTGCAGTGCCGGCCGAGTGCAGATAACCCACGGACCAGACATCCGCGTCCAGAGATTTTTTGGCCCGTAGATGTGCTCAGCCTGGCGACAAATCTGCTCGAACATTCACCGACACAGTGAACTTCGTTCTGCTGCACACTTCTTCACATTCTTGTTGTATGATTATTGTGTACATACGACATGGAGTAGTAAATGCAAACTAAACACATCCTCATAACAAGTGTTCTCGCGCTGGCCCTTGCTGCCTGCGGACAGAGTGACGAACAACGCATCCAAACACAAGTAGCAACGGCATTAGTTGCTACACAGGTTGCGCAAGACGCAATCAATACTGCAGTCGCTGCAACCATGAGCACACAACCGACCAGTACAGTCGTTGCCACCGTTCCCCCGACCGCAGCTCCAGCTCAACCTGCACCAGTCAAACCGCAACCGACCGCCGCACCAGTGCAACCCACAGCCACGCCAGAACAACCGACATCGGTCCCACCGACTGCCACACCACAAAGTGTTACCGAAACCGCAATAGCTGCAACTGCAACGCAGGACCTCGCAGTGGCGTCGGCGACGGCTCAGTTCACCGCAATCCCAGGGACTGCTACCCCGGCTTTGGCGAGTGCAACTCCCGTGGCGACCACAGTGCCTGCGACAGCGACTGTTGCTGCTACCAGTGTCCCTGCGACTGCGACGGTAGCCGCTCCGACGGCAACCCCATAATCGGAAAGTCGAGGCACCGGTGGCATTGATTTTTCAAGCAAGTAATCTCTTGGTGTTGCCGTTTTGGGTACTGATGATATTTGTCCCTCGCTGGGAGATCACGCGTCGCATCGTTATGTCGCCTGCTATCATCGTACCTATTGCGCTCCTGTACAGTGTGTTGGTCGTGCCCAATCTGCTGAGCATTTTGCCGCAATTGGCCAATCCCACCCTACCCATCATACAAACATTGCTGGCGAGCGATGCTGGGGCGACGACGGCATGGATTCACTTTTTGGCATTTGATTTGTGGGTAGGTCGTTGGGTGTACCTCGATGCCCAAGAACGTGGCATACCCGTGTGGCTCTTGTCCATTTGTCTGGGTGGTGTCTTCATGGCTGGACCATTTGGATTACTCGTCTATTTGGTGATCCGTTGGGGGATGCAGCGAAGACAGCGGTAGCATCTGTCCTACGAAATACGAGCAAACCCTGCCACAGACGCGGATGTCATGGCAGGGTTTGTTGCGACACGATCCCGTGGCGATATGCGAGACTCTCTACGGCCTCACGAAGCGCCAAACACCAAGAGTGTTGCTGTTTCGGCTGGCACCGTCAATGGGTCAGCCAGGCTGTATTGCCCTACTTCACCAAAGCGCGTATCTACCCCAAAGCGCCACACCTGTGCCTGTGTGTGATCACTATTTGCCATTGAGAACGGCACCGTAACCTCGCGTGCCTGTGTGTTGACGACCACTACCGTCAACGCCCCATCATCACGTCGTGCAGCCACCATGTGCAACCCGGTAGCGCCATGATCTGCATGAATACGCGTCTGACCGAACAAGCGAAACATCCGATATACCTCCGCAATCGGGAGCGGACCGCTGTTGTACGACACGGGGCCGAACAATCCTATACCCTGTCCCGATATTGCCCCGAGACAGAACTGATGCACCATCACCACATCAGCAGCTATCAGCCGCGAGAGCACGGCTGCCCACCAGAGTCCGTTGCGCCACGAATTCGTACCTGTTTCTTCATCGACACGCCCGCTCCAATCGGAGTTTGCCTCGGTGACTGCAATGGGGAGTTCTTTCCCCAGGACTGAGCGCATAACCGAACGCACATAGGCAAGCGACGCAGTCCAGCGCTCGGGCTCGTCAGCGAGTTGTCGCTTCGAAACGCTACTTTGCCCGAAGGGATAGCGATGGAGCGACACAATCTCGACATCTGGGACACGTTCGAGAAATCCTCGCAACCAATAGGCACCGGTTGCATCGCGTGGGTAGCCATCATCAGGGCCGAATTGGCTGAGTTCAGGTCCAAGCACAACGATGGTGGGATCGACCGCACACATCGCTTCACGATATGCCACAAAATCACGGGCATAATCTGCAACTCCATATGCCTTTGCACCACGTTTTTTGACAAATAAATCTGGTTCATTGCCAATCGCCCAGTACCGTACACCTGCTTTTTGGGTAACGTTGACATAGCGCACCATGTCTGCCGCTTTATCGGGTGTACCACCAAACAAGCGCACATGGATGGTTGGTTCACATCCCGCAGCACGGCACAGCGCGAGATATTCGTCAATCATGAGCTCAGACGGATCGTTTTCGTCACCCCAGTTCCCACCAGGCCAGCGGATCATGCTGATCCCCAACTCAGGCAATAGTGCCCGTTGGTCGAATCCAATCGTCTGCCATGGCCCCGTGTTTGAACCATATACCCGTGGTGAGATTGGCCCATAGACAAATGCGGCGTCAACAAAAATTCCTGTCTTTGGACCAGGTGTCGGACCCGCCGTACGCTGCGCTTTTGGATCGCTTACCCCAAACCCCGCACATGCCACGAGTGGCAGAGCGGCGGTCATTGACAACAACGCTCGTCGTTTCATTGTTTTCTCACTGTATTGCGTGCGTTTATTCTAGCGATTTCTTGGATATCGTACAATAGACAAAATCATACGAGGCTACTATGTCACTCTCATCTGTCATTGCATTGCTCCAGTCCACAAGCCTCCTCCCGGGTCTCGTAGTGGCATATCAATATGGGTATAGCGACCCCATTGTGCAGGCATTTGGGGTCGATGGTGCAGGTACTGCTTTGTCCACAGACAGCGTGTTCCCAGTTGCATCGGTCACCAAACTCGCAGTTGCGCTGGCAATTTTGCATCAGGTTGATCGTGGCATCCTGTCACTCGATGCGCCCATTGGTGAGATTTTGCCAGGCCTTCATGTGGAAGCACAGACACGCACTATCCGCCAACTGTTGTCACACACCAGTGGCTATGGGATGGATGTGACCAATAAAGAAGGCAGACACGCAA
>CAIZHO010000566.1 GCA_903932805.1 uncultured Roseiflexaceae bacterium
GGGCATGAGATTGTTTCGCTCGAGCGCGGCGAAGTATGCCTCGTAACCGGTCTCGGCGAGTACACCCTCGACAATCATGTTGTAGGTGACCGAGGCTCGCGCTTGTGCAGCAGGCGAGCTGTCGCTCAATAAGGCATGCATCGCTTGGGGGAGTTCGACATAAAAGAGCGTCCGATAGGCCGGCGTGTGGTAGTGCGTCAGGTCGCCGGCGTCCGGGGCGATATGCTTGAGGAATCCGTTGGCGAAGAAATCGACGTGTTTGGCCTCTTCCCACAAAAACGTCGTGAGAAACATCTCTTCTTCGAGGCGACCTTCACGGGCAATGGTCATGATAAGCGGCAACAGGTCGAGGGTGACGCTTTCTTCACCGGCCACAAACATGCCAGTGAGGCGCAACAACAAATCGCGCTCGGTGGCGTTGAGGTTCTGCCAATCAGCGACGTCCTGCGTGAAGTCGATGTCGGTTGGGTTCCAGACGCCGAGGCGTTTGGCTTTCTGCCACAAGCGCATGGGTACGCTGTCGTTGTCGAGTCCTTGGCGACTCGTCGTGACAAACGTATGATGCGGCACTGCAGACGGCACCGATTGGAAATGCGCGGGTGAGCCGGATACATCCGCGATGTCCGGTTGGCTGATAGCGGCAATCAGTGCTTTGGCAGTTGCCCCGTGCATGGCCAATGTGGTCAAGCTGCCTTTGGTCAGCGTCAGCTGGCGACGCATTATCCCCGCAATCGGATCGAGTTGCCCCGTCAACACCTTGCGCCAAATGGGCTCGCGCGCTTCGAGAATGAATTCGGCGTGTGTCAGATCTGCGGGTGTGGCAATCCGCGCAGCACGGCAACTGCCGTGGTGCAGATCAAGGTAGATCATGGTCGTTTGTGCATCATCGTGCGTTATCTGCAGGAGGAGTGGCCAGCGCCATTGGGCGGCGGCGCGGCGGTAGGCGTCGTTTTGGTTGATGGCCTGCGCGCAGGCATCGATCCAGGTGGCGCTGAAAAGAACGGGAGTCATGGGCGGCTCCTTGTCTGGTTTGTGAGCGGGGATGCTCCACCGTAGCAAAGAGCGGCATGCTTGTCAAAGGAACGACGATTGCTCGGTATGGCTTTTGCTTGGTAAGATAGGGCATTCCGTGCATTGATCAGGAGCATCGTCGATGACGAACCCATCGTTTGTGCCGTTTGCGCTCGAACACTACCAGTCGCTGCACGAACGCAACGTCGAGCTCAACTTAGCCGACAGTAGTGTCAAATGTGTCACCACGCGTGAGTGGCTGACCGAGTCCGAAATCGAGACGCTCCTCGACACAGGCCTCTTTTATCCCGAAGTCAACGGTACCACCGCTCTGCGCAGTGCCATCGCCGGCCTCTACCCACAGGCCACAATGGCCAACGTGCTCGTCACCGTCGGGGCTTCGCAGGCCAACAGCATGGTCTGTCAGACGCTCCTCGAGCCCGGAGATGAGGTCGTGGTGATGACCCCCGGTTACCGCCAAATATGGGGCACGGCGCTCAACATGGGCTGCACCGTGCGTGAATTGCCGCTCAATCCCGACAACGGGTGGCGCATCGACCTCGACGTCCTCGATAAGGTCGTCACCGCCAAAACCAAGTTGGTCGCCATCGTCAACCCCAACAACCCGACCGGGACCGTCATGACCACTGCCGAGCAACAGCGCGTCGTGGCCGCCTGTGCACGGGTGGGTGCGTGGCTGCATGTCGACGAGGTGTACACGGGCACCGAATACCCCGGCGAACCCGACACCGTGTCGTTCTGGGGCACGTATGACCGCTTAATCGTGACGAACAGCCTCTCCAAAGCCTATGGGTTGGCCGGCGTGCGTATCGGCTGGGCTGTCACCACCCCGCACATGGCCGAAGAACTGTGGCGTCGGCACGAATACGCCGTCATCGCAGCTGCTGCCCCTAGCATGACACTGGCCGAAATTGCCCTCCAGCCCGCCAAGCGCACGCAATTACTGACGCGCCAACGCAGCATCAGCCAGGCAGGTGTCCAGGTGATGCGCGAGTGGATTGAAACGCAAAGCGGCCGCTTCAGCGTCCAGCCGGCCCAGGCGACGAGCATCGCGTTTGTGCGCTATCACTTCGATGTGCCGTCATACGATTTCGCCGAGCAGATCCGCACCACGCAGTCGGTCCTGGTTGCCCCTGGCAGTTCCCTCGGTGCCGAACACCATCTGCGCATCACCGTGGGCTACGAGCCCGCCAAAATCCGCACCGCCCTAGAGCGCATCGCCGCGGTAGCGGCCACACTGGGCTACTAACGCAGGGAGTGCGGCGTACGTCGTTCTATAGGATTGCAGTACATACGAAAACCGCCGCTCGCTGCTGCCTGTTGTGTCAGTCGTAGCTTCGGCTGAAAACCGCA
>CAIZHO010000567.1 GCA_903932805.1 uncultured Roseiflexaceae bacterium
CGACATGGCCTACGAATCACGCTGGATCGACGTCTACGAAAACAAAGGCAAGCGCTCGGGCGCCTATAGCACCGGCTCGTACACGACCGCCCCATACATCCTGCTCAACTACCAGAGCCGGCTCGACGACGTCTTTACGCTGGCGCACGAGTTGGGCCACTCGATGCACTCGTTCTACACGCGCAAAACCCAGCCCATGCACTATGGCGATTACACCATCTTTGTGGCCGAAGTCGCCTCGACCCTCAACGAAGCCCTATTGGTAGCCCACTTGCTCAAGACCCGCAGCGAGCCCGACGTGCGCCGCCACCTCATCGTCCAGCAACTCGAAGACATCCGCCGCACCCTGGTGCGCCAGACGATGTTTGCCGAGTTCGAGCTCGACATGCACACCCGCTCCGAAAATGACGAGCCACTGACCACCGAGGGCCTTACCGAGCGCTACTACCAGATGGTCAAGGACTACCACGGTCCGGCGGTGACCCTCGACGACGACATCGGCTACGAATGGTCGCGCATCCCGCACTTCTACTACAACTTCTACGTCTATCAGTACGCAACGGGCATCTCGGCAGCGTTGGCCTTGGCCGACAACGTCGAAAAGGGCGACCCGACCGCGGTCAAGAACTACCTGGGCTTCTTGAGCGGTGGATCATCCAAATCGTCCATCGACCTCCTGCGTGGTGCCGGGGTCGACATGGCCTCGCCAGCACCCGTGCAGGCCGCCATGGACCGCTTCGACGCGTTGCTCGATCAGCTCGAACAACTCGGTTAACACGGTTTTGGGCATGAGAAAACGGCAGCACGCATGCGTGCTGCCGTTTGTCTGTTTAACAGGGATTGCAACTGCCTTCGTTCTGTACCACGGGGCAAGGGGTGTCAGAAAACGCGCACCAGACACAGTGGTCATCCGGTTTGGGGATAATCGGTGCGGCACACTCCAGACAACGGATGACGCGTTCGACGACGCGTACCCGCATCGTCTCTTGGGATTGGGCGTTGCAATGCGGGCAGGTCAGCGTGGCAATCAGGATGGGCATGGCTCCTCCCAGGAGTGTTCAGCGGAATCTACCGTGCTTCACGCAACTACGCAGAGGCAGTGGCATCGTCACAGCCGTGGTCGGCATACGAACAAAACACACAGCAATCGCCCGCACGAGGCGTCAGGACCTCCGTACAATCCGGACAGGTCCAGCGTTGTACTCATTGATCGGGGGGTATTTCAGCAGTGGTCTGTGCGGCACAAAAAGGGCACATGATGGTGGTATGAGTCATCTGCAGCTCCTCAAGATTGCGTACATGGATCACGAATAATCTTGAGCTATACGTCAGGAATCGGTTTCCGTGTCATGAACCAAAAGTATACCCTAATTTGATTTCTACTCTTCCCACGGGTCAATCAACGGTACTCCGGTATCGCGAAAGTCACGGGTATTGCGGGTGACCAACGTCAGACGGTGGTGAGAACCGTGGATGCAGAGCATATGGATCATCTTCTCTCTGGTCGGTACGTTCGGGGAGGAATTGCATCTCTATAGAAGACGGCA
>CAIZHO010000568.1 GCA_903932805.1 uncultured Roseiflexaceae bacterium
ACGTGCCATGATAGTTACCAGCACCAATGCCAAGGCAGAAAACAGCCAGCGCAGGACCACCGCACTGTCGAGCTCGGCATACTGACTGAGCACGTACAGCGGTTGATTAACCAGCTTCTGGAGCGCCAAACCAGAGCGTGCATACCCAAAAAACGTCGAACGGATGGTACTCTGTACCGATCCTTGGGTCCCGTTCGGAGGGAACACAAGATTGAGTTCGAGTGTCGACGGTAGTCCATCCGCATCGACGGTGATGTGCCCCGATCCCGTGGCAGATTTGAGCTGTGCAGATTGTGCCAACGCAGCCCATTCGTCACGATAGGCGATCCCACGCGCACGATCTATGGTGAGGAGCCGTTCGAAGTGCGCTGCGAACGCACTGCCGTCAAAACCGAACGAATAGCCTGGGTTCGCACTCTTGATTGCAGTCGCATTCACGACACCCGACAAAAAAGTAAGCGTATTGATCTGCGCGACGTTTGTGTTTGCTTTGACCGTTTGCCAATCCGAACCAGGCTGTCGCATGAATGTCTGTCCACGCTCACGGCGGACCTCCAACATAATGCCATTCTGATTTTGGATGGTAATCTTACTAGAATTATTTGACTCGTCGACGGCCCCATCAATGATGAGGCGATCGTGTCGACTTTCTTTGCCAATATTTGTAATGCGCGGTGCATAGTCGCTGACTGAGTCTATCTCGGTATGGAACGAATACGCACCACTGAGCTTGGCGATTTCTTGGACACGCCGCATACGTTCGAGAGGGCTGACCCGTTGATGTGCCGACACCACGAGAAATGTGCTCGTCAGGAGCACAACAATCGAGAGCAATACAGCAGTCGCGTACGTGAATGTCTTGTTCATCATCATTCCCTAGTATGGATTGATGTAACTATCGACGATAGAGCGATGCATGAATCATCAATTTTTCGTCGATAATCGACGAATATTTTTTATCTTCGATAACATCTATTGCGAGACGTGTTGTGCGCACAAAGAGATGCAGTACTCTTCGGAGTGAAGAGTACTGCACGAGGGGTATTGACCGCGGTCTCCAGCTTTGTACCGGACCAAACACAAAAAGAATGTGCTAACCGTTCTCTGTGTCACCCGTTGGTGGCGCGGTCTTTGCAGCGCGCCTCGGGCTACGCTTTTCGTCGCGCATGGTAGCCAGCATGTTGCCCAATTGCTCGATGCTGACTAAGTTGTGGACGGGGATGAACTCGTCGATATACGGCATGGCCGCGACCATCCCCTGGGTAAGCGGCTGGTAGCGCGGATTGCCCAACAGCGGGTTCAGCCAAATGAGGCGGTGGCATGAGCGTTGCAGGCGAGCCATTTCTTGTGACAGCAGTGTCGGATCACCGCGGTCCCAGCCATCGCTGATCACCAGGACAACTGGCCCGCGTGACAGGACACGGCGCGACCAACGCACATTAAATTCGCGGATGGTAGTGCCGATGCGTGTGCCGCCCGACCAGTCCAGGACTTGCTTGCTGACCAGGGCGACCGCATCGTCGACATCGCGTGAGCGAAGCAGCCGGGTCACTCGGGTCAGTCGCGTGCCAAAGACAAACGATTCGACGTGGTCCATCCCGTCGTTGAGCGTGTGCACAAATTGCAGCAACATGCGACTATAGCGGTCCATCGAGCCACTGATGTCGCACAGTACGACGAGTGGCCGGCGCCGATAGCGTGGCGACCGATAGGACATATGCAGCGGCTCGCCGGCAGAACGCATGCTCGAGCGCATGATGCTCCGCAGATCAATGACGCCACGGCGCTTGTCGCGACGGGACCGTCGCGTCCGCCGCAGGGCGGGTCGCCACTTCATGCGGCGCATCATGTCGCGCGCTTGTTGGACCTCGTCGTGCGAGTAGCTGCCGAAGTCGCGCGTACGCAGGGTCTCGCTGCCGCTATAGACCATGGTCGCGCCGACTTTTTGCTCTTCGAGGTCGTCGGGGGTGTCGCCTTCGTTGTCGTCCCCGGCCCCCGGCTTGCGGCGCGGCAAACGCAACGGTCGTTGCGGGACGCGAATGACCGGCAAGTTCGTATCTTGGACGTCGAGTGCAGACAAGCGCCGGAAGTAGAAGGCAAACGCCGATTCAAATATCGGCATGTCATCGGCTTTGGCGATCAAGGTACACAACGCAGCGTCGTGCAGGGCCTCGCGGTCGGTCACGGTGACATACGTCAGCGCTGCGGCGAAATCAAGCAGATTGCCCGTACCGACTCGCACGCCCATCGCGCGCAACAGATGCACAAACCCGACGATGTGTTGGCTGATGTGCCCCTCGGTCATGCCGAGCCTATCCGAGCGAGGATGGCCCGTACCGCATCGCCGCGGATCTGTTGGAGGTCATCCTGATATTTGAGGATGGCTCCCAGTGTATCGTCGACCGATTCGAAGGTCAGGGCGGTGGTCTGCAATGCAGCTAAGGCGTTGGCCCAGTCGATGGTCTCGGCGACGCCGGGGACTTTGAACAAATCGAGCCGGCGCAGTTCTTGCACAAAGAGCACAATCTGCCGACCCAAGATTGCATTGACCTCGGGGACGCGGGCATGCAGGATTTTGAGTTCTTTGTCGAGGATCGGGTAGTCGACCCAATGGAACAAACAGCGCCGCTTCAGCGCGTCGTGCACTTCACGGGTACGATTGCTAGTGATGATGACGATGGGCGGATGCAGCGCCTTGATGGTACCGAGCTCGGGGATGGTGATTTGCCAATCGGACAGGAGTTCGAGCAAAAATGCTTCGAATTCTTCGTCGGCACGGTCGAGTTCGTCGATGAGCAATACCGGCGCTTGACTATGGCCGCCGTCGATGGCGTGGAGCAGCGGTCGTTGGATGAGGAACTCACGCGAAAAGATGTCGGTCGCAGTGGCTTGTTGGGTCGCCTCGGCCATGCGGATGTGGAGCAGCTGGCGCGGGTAGTTCCACTCGTAGATGGCCGTCGACGCATCGAGGCCTTCGTAGCATTGCAATCTGATCAGTTCGGTGCCCAGCAGGGCAGCCAGTGTTTTGGCAATTTCGGTTTTGCCGACACCGGCTTCGCCTTCGAGCAAAAGCGGCTTATTCAGCTTCATCGCCAAAAACAGCGCGGTCGTCAACGATCGGTCGGCAATATAGTTACGCTGGGCCAGGGCCTCTTGCAGGTCTTCGATGTGTGCATACGTCATGCCGGGGTTCTCCTAACGAACGGTATGGGCATTATACCAATACCACTTCATCTATAATGGACGTATGTGGGCGAGAGGAGCATCCGTGGTACAGACACTACGCCGGCGCATCATGACGTCGGTCTTGATTGGGGTTGCAGTCGTCGCAGTCCTCGGGCTGGTCAGTGATATTGGCCAGGTCGGCGCCAGCCTGGGTAGCTTTGCGTGGCAGAGCATCCCGGCCGTTTTGGGTTTTACGGCTCTCAATTATCTCTTGCGTTGGCTCAAGTGGGATATGTACTTGCGTCACATCGGTGCCGGTACGGGGGTCAGTCGCTTCGACAGCGGGCTACTCTTTTGTGCTGGGATGGTAATGGCAGTCACACCGGGCAAAGTCGGTGAAGTGCTCAAATCCTACTTGTTGCGTCGCATCAACGGCACTGCCGTTTCGACTTCGGCACCCATCGTGTTTGCGGAACGCATGACCGATGGCATTGCGATGCTGTTACTAATGGCCGTTGGATTAACACTCTATCCACCCGCTGCGCCGTTGTTTTATCTGCTGGTCGGCGTGACTTTTGTGGGGATTATGGCACTGCAATCCGAGGTATTGGTGTCGCGCGTGCTGGTGTTGCTCGACAAGACGCGTTTTGCAGCGCCGCTTCGTAACGCCTACCAGTCCAGCAAGGCGCTCCTCGGCTGGCGGATGTTGGTCACGAGTACCCTGTTGAGCATTATTTCGTGGTTTTTCGAATGTATCGCGTTCGTCTACGTATTGCAGGGACTGGGGATTGCACCGACATGGTTGATCCTGCAACAATCGACGTTTATCTTTGCGGCATCGACGCTGTTCGGCTTGGTGTCACTTATCCCTGGGGGCCTCGGTGTATCTGAGGCATCCTCCACGGGTTTGTTGGTATGGATGATCCCGATGAGCCAAGCAGCAGCGACCGCCGCGACGCTGGTCATTCGGTTTGGGACCCTGTGGTTCGGGGTGGCGCTGGGGATGGTGACCCTCGGTTGGTTTAACCGGCGCTACCCTGAGCACACCGAAGGAGAAGCAGCATGATCCGTTGGACATTTCACCTCTGCATCGTGTTGGGTGCGTTCCTGCTCGCCGGGTGTAGCACAACCCCGTTACTGAGTACTGTTGCCATCTCTGCGCCGACACTCAGCCCGAGTGGGGCGGGTGAATCGGTCAATGTGAGCTATACGATCGGCAAAACTGCAACAGTGACTGTCGAGTTGGTCGACGCCAACGGGGTGCGCTATCTGCTGCGCGACAACGTCGAACGCAAGGCATCATCCGACGCGTACCAGCTCCGCATCGACGGTACCGCACCCACCGGGGATCCGGTCCTCCAGCAACGCGCATTACCGAGTGGCACCTATCAGGCAGTCGTCACCGCCACCACCGCAACGGGTGAACGTGCGACCGGACAAGTGGCATTGACCATCAACAGCGCCGACACGCCACCGCCCCTGATTGAGAATTTGGTCGCGTTCCCAACGACGATTTCACCCAACGCCGATGGGCGTGATGACGTCAGCGAGATTACCTACCAGCTCCCCGTGACCGCAACGGTCGACATCAGCATCATCACACCAGACGGGCGTACCTTGCCGTTCATCACGGGCGAAGAATCTGGTCCCCAAGTACACCGACAGGTCTGGAACGGCAAAACGACCGACGGTCAGATCCTCCCCAATGGCGAGTATACCTACACCATCCGTGCGTTGGATCGCTATGGCAACATCGTGACGACGAGTGATTCCATCACCATAGCCGATAGTGGCCAACCCGAAGCCACGATTACCTATAGCTACATGGCGCCGCAGGCACTCTTGCTGGGCGATGTATTGACCGTGACCATTCGCATCGAAAACACGGGGACCGTACCGATCCGTACCTACGGCCCTGCATCGGGGTATGAATACACCACCAACGATGTCTTTTCGTCGATTGCAGACGGCAAATATACTGCCAAATCCGGTGGATTTTGGCGCATTGGGGTCGACTGGGATGCGAATTCGGGCGGGGCCGCCAAACGCTACCCGTACCGCTGGGCGATGACGCCACGCACACCGGATAAGTGGAAAATCCCCTACGTCGAGGATGAGTTTTTGCCCGGCGAACGGTGTGAGGTTATTGCGCGCATCAAGATCTTGCAACAAGAAAACAAGATGGGGTTCTATGTCGGGCTCATCCAAGACGGCGTGGGCTTCTTCCAAGACAAATCCGGCAGAACGATTAACAAAGTAGGGTTTTGAGAGTTATCAGTTATCAGTTATCAGTGATCAGTGATCAGTGATCAGTGATCAGTGATCAGTGATCAGTGATC
>CAIZHO010000569.1 GCA_903932805.1 uncultured Roseiflexaceae bacterium
AACGGAAACGAATCCTTTTTGCAATATCAGACACCGGTGGCGGGCATCGTTCCGGCGCCGAAGCGTTACAAGCGGCATTGAAACTTCATCCCCTGGGTGATTCCTTTGAATATTCAACAATCGATTTGATTACTGCGACGGGGTTACCTCTGCTCCGTAGTGCGCCTGGGCTCTACGATCAGCTGTCGACCCGATGGTTGCCGTTGTTTGATTTGCTCTATCAGTTGACCAACGGCCGACGCCGCATCGACACATTGGCACAAATCGCCTATGTATCAGCCCAACGGAGCATCCGGCGGACGTTGGAGTCATACAAACCCGATATTGTGGTGTCGGTCCATCCACTGACGAACCGGTTCATCGGGCATTCGCGCATTGCCTACAATATGCAGTTCCGCTTCATTACGGTGGTCACCGATCTGGTCAGTTTGCACACTGCCTGGGGTGATTTAGACGCCGATTTGTGCATCGCCCCTACCCATGAAGGACACGATGTCCTTATAGCCCAAGGCATGCCGGCCGCCAAAGTCGTGTATGCGGGCTTCCCCGTGCATCCCAAATTCACCGCGTGTACGTTGACCGAAGGCGCTGCCCGGACCGCGTTGGGTGTCGATGTGAACCGTGCGACGGTGCTGCTGACTGCCGGTGGTGTCGGTTCGGGCCGGCTCAAAGAACTGGTGATTGCCCTACACAGTGCGTACCCAGAGCTCCAATTGTTGGTTGTGACCGGGCGCAATGCGGCATTACGGACCGAGTTACAACGAATCGATTTGGCGCAGCACGTCCACGTATACGGGTTTGTCGACAACATGGAAGTACTCATGGCTGCCAGCGACACCGTCGTGACCAAAGCTGGTCCCGGTACCCTGATGGAGGCCTTGGTGATGCGCCGGCCGGTTATCATCACCGAAGCAGTCGGCATGCAAGAACACGGCAACATCGATTTTGTGGTGGACCGCGGGCTCGGCGCATACGCACCGGCAGTCGCACAAATCATTGAAGCAGTCGGTTCGTTGATGGACCCCGCCGTCCACGCAGACACTATTGCTCGGTTGGGCGATTCGGTCCCACGTGACGGCGCTCGTCGCATTGCCGATATCATCATCGATCAACTGCATGTGTCACCGCCACTCCCCACCAAAAAACCCCGGATGCCAGCTATTCTTAATCGGCGACACGAACCCAAAGACCCCCCAACGCGGCGCGTCCCAAACTTGAGCATGAGCCTGTTGGAACGCCTGCGGGAACACGGCGGGTTAACCATTAATTGGCGTCGCCGACCACGTAAGAAAAACCGCCGTGCCAATCGCAACGGCGAATAATCGACGGCCGTAAAGCGGCAAAATTCGTCTAGAATAGCACTGTTGACTCCGAGTCGTACCGTGCGGGACATAAGGTGGTAGTGGTGGACAAAAATCGACGACGCGGCCTCGAACGACAAACAAAACGCCGCAATCCACGGATCACTCCCGTCTTTAGTCAACAAAATGACGCTGAAACCATCAGCGGTTCGGTCAACCCACCGACCGAATCACCGCGCCGTTCAACCAGTGGTGCGTTGCTGTCGCACCGTGTACGGGTCCGTCGCCGCGGTCAGCTCATGATGAATAGCCTGTTGGTGTTGCTTATTGCCGTAGCTGCAGGCGGAGTCTGGTTTTTGTCGATCGAACGGCGCTACCAGGACCGGATATACCCCAATATCAGCATTTTGGGGGTCAACGTCGGCGGCTTGTCGAAAACCGAAGCCACCCAAGCGCTCGTTGATCACTTAAAACCATTTCGCGATACACCCATTGTGCTTAGCTACGAGGGCCGCAACTGGAACGTCAGCGGCACCGAACTGGGGATGGACGTGTCGTATCTCGACAGCATCGACCAGGCATTTACGATTGGTCGATCGCGTGACATGCTCACCAACATGGAGACGATTTGGCAGGTCATGAAAAGCGGCCTCGAGATACCGGTGACAGTCGTCGTGGACGAACGCAAAACCCAAGAAAGTGTCGCCCGGCTGGTGCCAATCATCGATAGACCCGCCCAAGACCCTGCTGTCATCCTCGATGGAGCTTCCTTGCGCTTTGTCGGTGGAGCCGTCGGGCGAATGATTTTGATCGACGAAACCGTCGCTCGCATCCGCGAGGTCCTCCCGCTGATGGCCAAACAACAACCCGTCACCGTGGCGACCCGCGAACTCCCGATGAACATCACCCAAGCAGCCAAAGACGCTGCACAACAACGCATGACGGCTTTGGTCGGTCAACCGCTTGTCGTGCGGGTCGGTGATACAGAATACACATGGACCAGCGATGAGTTGTCACGCATGGTCGAATACGTGCAAACCGATTCCCAAGGTGGCCCAACCGGCTACACGCTGTCGCTCAATCCCTACATGATCGAACGCCGCATCGACAAAATCGCCGAAGAGACACAAACCAGACCCGTGTATCCCCGCGTCAAATGGGACATGGGTGTATTGACCATCACCAAACCAGGGGTCCCTGGCTGGCGCCTCAACAAGCAAGAAGCCCGCGACCTGATAACCACGACCATCGACAACGGGGTACGCAATGTGACGCTGGTACCACGCTATGTGCCGATCCCCATCAACGAAACGAACCTCAACACACTAGGGATTGTCGATTTGGTGTCAGAAGGCAAGAGCGACTTCAGTGGGTCGGCTGCATATCGTGTGACGAACATCCAAGCCGGCCTCAAGGTACTCGACGGCGTGCTGATCCCGCCAGGCGATGAGTTTTCGTTCAACGAGACCATCGGGGCCATTGACGAGACGCAGGGGTTCGTTGAAGGGTACGCAATTGTGCAACAACGGACTCAACTCGAGTTTGGTGGCGGCATTTGTCAAGACTCGACGACCGTCTTTCGCGCAGCGTTTTGGGCAGGATTGCCCATTACCGAACGCTGGGGACATTCGTTCTACATCAGCTGGTATGACAAATACGGTCCGACTGGGATGGACTCGACCATTTTTACGGGTGGTCCAGATTTGAAGTTTTTGAATGACACCGGCAAATGGTTGCTCATTCAGACGTCATCCAATCCCAAAACAGGCATTGCATCGGTCAAGTTTTACGGGACCCCGACCGGCCGCAAAGTCGAAATGATCCAAAACATCTACAACCGCGTCACTGCACCGGTCGAACCTGTGTTTGTCACCGATGCAGAACAACCGGCCGGCGCCGTCAAGCAGAGCGATCGTGCTCGCGACGGCATCACCATCGACATCTCTCGCACCATTATCGACCCCGATGGCACCGTTCGCGCTCCCGAAATCTACCGGACGCGCTTCAAGCCATGGCCCAATATCTATGTGTTTAACCCCGCCGACCTCGAAAACGGGATCCCCAAAATCGAAATGCCGGAACCACAGGGAAATCTCAATACCCCCGGCGTCACCGCCGAATCCGGTGTGCGCTACATCACCTCATCACAAACCGCACCCGTCGAAGAAGCCCCCAAACCAACCGAGGCAGAAGCGCCGTAACGCATCAACACATGACAAACCCCCGGTCAATGACCGGGGGTTTCGCTGTGCATGAGCGCTATAACTTGCGTTGCCGCGGCGCTCCAGTCGAAACGACGGGCAATCCCCGGACCGTGGTGCGCCAAGTGCGCTCGCTGTCCGGGATCGTTCCAGAGCGCCGCTATGGCCTGGGCGAGGACAGCAGGAGTATCAACTGCAGTCGTGACAACCGCATCGGCCACCGTCTCGCGATACACCGGCAGGTCACTACACACCACCGCACAGCCGGATGCCAATGCTTCGTAGACGGGCAGTCCGAAGCCCTCTGCCAGTGACGGTTGGACCACCAGTGTGGCACGGTGATACAGCTGCCGAAGCAACACGTCATCAGGCTGAGAAATTTCTACAATCGGGAGGTCCAGTGCTCCACGCCACGGTCGATCGCGGGCCGGATTGAACTGCCCCGCAATCACCAGCGTGGCAGGCGCTTCGATAGCCTTTTGGGTCATCAGGATGCGCCAGGCGGCCACCAATGTGGCGAGGTTTTTGTGCGGTTGGTTGGAGCTGACACAGAGTGCATACGGGCCTGAAATACCGTGTGCGTGCGGATCAAATGCCGGCACCGGCGCAAAAAACGCAACATCGACTCCATTGGGTACGACGGCCGGCGCGCGAAACGGCCAAACACATGGCGCTATCTGCGCGGCTGCA
>CAIZHO010000570.1 GCA_903932805.1 uncultured Roseiflexaceae bacterium
CCGCGGCGGGCGAGCACAAGCAGTTGTGCGGTTTTGCTGACACCACCAGATGCGATGATGCGCGGTCCGTTTGGGGTGATGAGCGCCGCAGTAGCATCATAGTTTGGTTCGGTCATCGTACCATCTCGGCTGATGTCTGTGTAAATGATACGGGTGACGCCCAAGGTGGCCATTTGTGCGACCAAATCAGTGGCGGTAACTTGTGAGCCAGCCAACCAACCGGCAGTATGCACGAAGCCATCGCGGGCATCGACTCCGACGATGATGGCGTCGCCGTGTTGTTCGACCAAATCACGCACGAATGTCGGATCAGCGACGGCTTTGGTGCCGATGATGGTACGCCGTACCCCAAGGGAACGGACGGTTGCGACATCGTCGTGGCTGCGGATCCCGCCGCCGAGTTGGACCGGGATGGTGACTGCAGCACAAATGGCTGCAATGGCTGCGGTGTTGACGGGATGCCCGGCTTTGGCACCGTCGAGGTCGACGACATGCAGCTGTGTGGCTCCCGCAGATTGCCAGCGCTTGGCAGCGTTCGCCGGTGATTCGTCATAGATCTGTGCAGTCGCATAATCGCCTTGGGTGAGTCGGACACAGCGACCCTCGTGGATGTCGATGGCTGGATAGAGTTCAAACATGTGTCGGCTCGCATTCGATCTGGGCTATGTGGGTGACGAAGTTGCGCAAAAATCGGAGACCGAATGCTCCACTCTTCTCGGGGTGGAACTGGGCTGCAACGAGGGTATCGCGCATCAGGATACTCGGGAAAGACGCACCATATGAGGTTGTCCCAGCAACGATTGTAGGGTCGCTGACATCACAGTAGTACGAGTGGACAAAGTAGAAGTCTGACCCATCGGGGATCCCGTCGTACAGCGGATGATTGGACAATGTCGGTGCGGCATAGACTTCGTTCCAACCGATTTGTGGCACTTTGAGAGCATTATCAGGGAATCGCCGGACCGTCCCACCGATGACGCCGAGACAGTCGTGTTGACCGAATTCGAGACTGTCGGTCAACAGCACCTGCATGCCTACACAGATGCCGAGGAACGGCACGCCACGGCGAATCGCATCGCGAATCACCGGCACGAGGCCGCGGTGCGTGAGTTGCTCCATGGTGTCACGCGTCGCACCGACACCTGGCAAGACAATAGCTGTGGCGTTTGCCACTACTGTTGGGTCGCTTGTCACCGTAAGCGGTGCCCCGATATGTGTGAGCGCCCGCACCACATTGGGAAGATTACCTGCTCCATAATCGATGACTGCGAGTGACATGCACGCTCCTTAGGCTGGGCGGAGAAGGGGATGATTCTGGACGAGCCATTGGATGACCGCATCCGCTCGGTGTGGGTCACTCGGTTTGCTCCCGAGGAGGTCTGTCGTGCGCGGTAGGTTGCTCATCAGGCGCACAAGCCCATGCGTGCAGGCTGCAAGTGCCCGGATGCTATACCCGCCTTCGAGCACGGCACACCACCGCCCGTGACATAAACGTACCGCTGCATCCTTGATGAGGGCACAGATATCGAGGTAGCCGTCAACCGACAGCCGGCAGTTACCTAACGGGTCGTCCCAATGTGCGTCGAACCCTGCCGACAGCAAAATGGCGTCGGGCACGAAGCGGTCGAGGGCTGGCACAACGACGTCACGATAGGCCTGTACGAACGCTTGATCACCGCTTTGGGCTGGCAAGGGGATGTTGAGTGTGCTGCCAACCCCAGCATCGATGCCCATCTGTTCGCGTGCCCCGCTGCCGGGGTAGAGGGGCCAACCATGGCTCGAGATGTACAGGATGTCTGGGTCTGCTGCAAAAATATCGTCGGTACCGTTCCCGTGGTGCACATCTATGTCGACAATCGCGATACGCCGTAACCCATAGGTAGCTTGCGCATGTCGGGCAGCGATTGCAACGTTGTTGTAAAAACAAAATCCCATCGCAGTAGTTGCTGTTGCGTGGTGGCCAGGCGGGCGAATCAGCGCAAATGAGGGGTTCCCCTGCATCATTGCATCGACAGCGTTGCATGCACCCGAAGCCGCCAAATGTGCTGCTGTTGCAGTGCCCGGCACGATATACGTGTCGCCATCGAGCTGCGGTGCAGTGCTCGCTGCAGCTGACTGTGCGAGTACCCATGTACGATGCGACGCAGGATGGACCCGCTCGATTGTTGCCGGTGGCACACTGTGAATGTCAACATGGGTCGCGACACACGTTGGATCTGCGGCGATGGCAGACAAGATGGCATCGATGCGACCCGCATGTTCGGGATGGTGGTGCGAATGTTCGGTGTGCTGTGTCGTTGTGAAGAGTATCGTCGGCATACGTCTGTGTTCTCTGAGTCAATGGTTCAGTATAACACAGGGCATTGGAGCGCCGGAATCGGGCTTGCGCACAGGAACCCAAAAAAGACGTGATGATGCAGTTGAATAGAGTAAAATAAAGGGAATGATGGTGGCATGCACCACAAAAAGGAAAATATGACACTGAGCTACGAAGAACTCGCGAATGCACTCGAAGAAGGGTGGTCGGTCATCGGCTTGCACGAGCACGATGTCGCCGAGCAGGTCAATCCGACGACCCTCGAACGTACGTTCCGCGCTGAACTGTTCCCTGAACACGGGGATCCATTGACCGAACACAATACGCCACCATGGGTCGAAGTGACGATGGTGTGGGGACCGGCCCATCAAGTCCATACCGGTCAAATGGTCAGTGTCCCGCTCGAGTTGACGTGGGAGTACACGATTACCGTCCCACCAGCCGACAAGCGCACCGACAGTGAACTCATCCGCACGTTGCAATCTGCCATCCAGACGTCGTTGCGCAAGCTCTTCCATGAGGATGTTGGGTTCGATGTCTTGGCACTCGAAGTACGTCGTGCATACAAAGCCCCAGAGGCACGCGAGCTCCGTTGTCTCGAAATACACGCCCGTGGTAGCAGTGATATTTCTGACGTGTTGACG
>CAIZHO010000571.1 GCA_903932805.1 uncultured Roseiflexaceae bacterium
CACCCAGACCGTTGTGTCGCTGGCCCGCAGCACCCGCCGGATCTGCACCCCGGGGTCGGCGGCCGTCGTCGCAGCCGCCAAAATCTGCGCCATGGCTGCACCAGCCGGATGCTGTGCACCACTCCGTGTGGTGTAGCGCTCGCGGCTCATACCGATTGCCGCCGCGGCCACCAGGCACCACCGGCGATGAGCACGACAACGGCCCACATGACCAGCTGGACGGGCCATACCGGGGCCGACGCAGGGACGGACAGGTACGACCACCAGACATCATAGAACCCCGTGCGCGAATCGCTGGCCCAGATGCGCATCGCATTGGGTCCAGCGGGCATCTGTGATGGCGGGGTCGGATTGGCCAGCACCGGCATGGGCACACCGTCAGCGGTGACGGTCAACTGTTGCACCAGCACCCCCAATCGTGGGTACCACTCGTGTTGGGGCAGGTCAGCCACCTGCACGCCAGTCGTCTGCAGGGTGACGCGCTGTGGCCCGGCGCGGAGGAGCAGGGCGATGCTCCGAGGCGGACAACTCGCCACGGTGCCCAGGGTCTGTCCGTCGATACTGATGCTGACGGGTGTGGCTTGCTCGGGGGCCAGACAGGTGTGGATGCTGGTGCGCAAGACATGCGCTTCGTCAGCGGCGGGGCGGATGGTGATATGCGCCGTGGGCGCACTAAAGCGGGGAAACTGTGCGCCCGCCGTGCGGTCGCCTTCGCTGTACACGAACCCGTCGAGGGTCACTCCTGGTGCAGTCGCGATCTGCCAATCGCGTGCGAGTTGCGCACCCAGCATGCGCCAGTGCCCCAGAATGGGTGATGCAGCAGGCGTATAAAAGCGGGTTTGTTCGTCGCGACTGTCGATGATGTAGGCATTCAGATTGATGGCCCGGCCCGCTATTTGGACCAGCAGGGTCAGCACAATCAGCGGTCCACAGACTGCCCAACGGATGCGCCGGGGTTGATCCGCCAGCCAGGCATAGACGGCACCCAGCGGCAACACCATGAACGGCAGACAAAGCACCAGATAGCGCGGCCCCCAGGCCCCGTCACCGTGCCAAAACACGACATTGGTGTGGATCAGAATCACCGCGCCGCTGATGGCCAGGGGTGCCAGGCTCCACCGTAGGTCGCGGCGGAGGAGCACGATGCCGATCGGCCAGAGCAGGAGCAGTGGCGCATACAAAAAGATGCTCTTGCCAGGGCTGAAAAACTGCCCCAACATCCCCGTGCCTATCATCCCCCAATCGAACGCAAAACTGCTCTGATTGGCGTTGTAGCCCGAGCTCAATAACCCGCCACGGGCGAGGAGGTTGTATACGAGGAAAACCACCAGTGCGGCCGTCGCACCCGCACCCCAGCGCAGGATGGTCTGCCAGTCGCGCCGTTGTAGACAACTCAGGCCTACACAGACGGCAATGACGGCGACGGCGGGCGCGACGGCGACTTTGGCCAGTATCGCTGGCAAGCAGGCGAATCCACTCAAGACGATGATGCGTGGCGAGAGCCGCGTATCGCCCGCTACCAAGACCGGCAGTGCGGCACACAACAGCCACAGCGATGCATCGGGTTCAGAAAAAAAGCTACTCCCATACGACAGCGCAGGGGTGCCGACGATGTAGGTCAGGGCGACTGCCACACCAATGGATGGCCGTTGAAAGCGTTGACTTACCAACCAACCAAGCAGGGTG
This sequence comes from uncultured Roseiflexaceae bacterium, assembly GCA_903932805.1. Classification (GTDB taxonomy): domain Bacteria; phylum Chloroflexota; class Chloroflexia; order Chloroflexales; family Roseiflexaceae; genus UBA965. The sequence goes on from CAIZHO010000571.1 coordinate 1,687, forward strand.
CCGACAGCGGCGACGATGGCGGCATTACCCCAGGTCGCTGGGATGCGCAGGAGCCAGGCCTGCATTTCGGTTGGACCGGCCGCGCTCAAGAGCGCCCCTATGGGCAGAGTGAGCAGTGCAATCAGGGACTGCATGGGTCCATAGACGCTGAGGATGGGGCGCTCAGCCACGACACTCGGGTCGAATACGGCACGGATGGCGTCCCACATGCGCAGCGTCGTGGCGAACATCTTTTCTTCGTCGCTGGCATAGAAGTGGCCACTGCCGGTCGCTATCAGGAGCGCCGTAGAGAGCCAAAAAATCATGCGAGCGGGATATGTCGTGAGTGAAACAATGCGATGCACGTGCTGCCTCTTGTCTGTGATGTGGG